>CALLAG010000114.1 GCA_938002705.1 uncultured Saprospiraceae bacterium
GACACAGAATGGTTTATCAAATCTTATAATTTCTTATCAAATCAAAGTAGAACGATTACTAAAACGTTGAGCGGGATCGAAGATTTTGAGTTACTTAATGACGGTACTCTTCTTATGGGTGATGGCTCCGTTCTTCATCAATATGATCCTAAATCTGTAGAGAAAGTATGGACTCCTATAATGGATCTAAGTGAGTATAATATTAAGAATATTTCTCGTTTAGTTAGTTATAAAAATAGACTCTTGATAGTAGATCAAAAGAGCTAAACGTCGTCCCCTACTGCTAAGCGTATTAAATAATAATCAAGCATCAATAAAGTCCCCATAAGATGCTATAATGTCGTATTTTTAAGTAAAGAAGTCTTAGTATCATGAAATTACATCTTACATTATTTTTATATCTATTGTGCTCTACGATAGTGTACTCTCAGTCTAATGAGTGGATAGTGAGTTTTGACTCAGAACCTTCTGATCTTTTCCTTAAGGCCGAAGATAATCTTGTCAATTCTGTTTCCCGATTATCATCAGACCTCAATATCTATATGATAACTTACCAGTCACAAGTAGATAGAAAGTATGTTATAGACCAATTCAAGGATAATAAGAAATTAAGAAATATCTCACCTAATGCAGAATTAGAATTAAGAAAAATGCCCAATGATACTCGCTATGGAGAGCAGTATCACTTAGATCTTATACAAGCAGAAAATGTGTGGGAAGAGACGACAGGTAAGTCCAATGGTAACACTGACTATGTCATCGCAATGTTAGATGATGGTTTTGATTTTCAGCATCAAGATCTACAAGATAATATCTGGACTAATGATGCGGAAGTGCCCGAAGATGGTATAGATAATGATAATAATGGCTTCATAGATGATTACAAAGGTCTTAATATAGAAACTAATAATGATCAACATGATATACAGGAGCATGGCTCTCAAGTTCTGGGAATATTAGGTGCCAAGGGTGATAACTCTACCGGTATAACAGGGGTTATGTGGGATGCCAATATTCTTATTATCAGTGGTGTCAGTAATGTTGCTGAAGTAATAGCTGGATTAGATTATGTCTATGAAATGAAAAAACTGTATGACTCATCTAATGGCTCAATGGGTGCTAATGTTGTCGTGACAAATTTCTCGGGTGGTCTTAGAAGATTCTTTCCTACAGATTTTCCCGATTGGTGTGAGATATATGACTTATTAGGTACAGAAGGGATACTTTCTGTTGCTGCAGTGGCCAACGAAGACTTTAACGTAGAGGAAGAAGGTGATATGCCTACATTATGTACCAGCCCTTATCTCATCACTGTATCTAATACTGATAGAGATGATGTCATAGACGATAGTACCGCTTCTGGTGCTGTAAGTGTAGACCTCGCAGCTCCTGGTGAAAGTATTATATCAACAGCGATAGATAATAAATATGAAGTCATAAGTGGAACATCAGCTTCTTGCCCTCAAGTGGCCGCAGCTGTAGGCTTATTATATACAGTAGATTGTGATGCCATCAGAGAACAACAAAGAACAAATCCAAGCCAACTTTCATTAGATATAAAAAATGCAATCCTCACAGGAGTAGACAACATTCCTTCATTAGCTGAATCAGTATCCAAAGGTAGGTTAAACATATTTAAGTCCATGCTCAAGTTAAATTCTATATGTGGTACTACCGAGGCAGGAGATCTTAACGTGTTCTCTGTATCTCCTAACCCTATAAATAATGGAGATATGACCTTTTCAAGATTAGAATATACAACTGATATATTCTCAGAGCATACTTTTATCATAACTGATGCTATGGGTAGATTGATCTATACTCAGAAATTTGTACCAAGTGCTTTTTCAGAAAAGAGTTTATCGCTTAATCAAGTGCCTTACCTTGATAGTGGCATATATTCATTTTCTATTATGAATGAAAATACGGTTAGTTCCACTTCTGTTGTTGTTATAGAATAGATATTATTACACCATCCTACATATATTATTATGAAACTTCTAAGTCTGATATTATTGCTCATCTCATCCATGTCATGTGGCATTACACAATCTGTAACTATGACTAATAAAGCGACAGTAACACCGTATGCAGAAATTCCGGACTACCCTACTTCTTATTCTTCAGGCAATGTAATAGGCAGAATGATAGACGGCCTAGGCTATAGATATTATTGGGCTACGGATTCGCTAACTAGCACAGATCTTGAGTATACTATCAGTGAGGATTCTCGTAGCTGTGAGTTTACATTAGATCATTTGTATGGATTGTCAAAGTTCATCCTTAGCGTCATTCTAAGTGATCCATCTATACGAGAAAATAAGGAAACTGAAATGGAATGGGCGGAGAAACGATCTATGACTCTCCAAAATTTTAAGACAGCGAGTGATACTATCAAACAAATGGATGAGCAAGCCATATCTGAATTAAAAATTGTTTTTACAAGAGGCGATAATGTTACAGAATTTCCGATGTGGCACTTAATTAACGGTCCGATAGCAGATGCTATATATCATGTAGGTCAGATCGTCACTTATAGAAGAGCATCTGGTAATCCGCTTAATCCTAATGTAAGCGTATTCAGTGGAAAGAACAGAGGCTGATCATAGATGATGTAACCGTCGTACACTACGCTATCAAGACTCAATTTTTTATAAAAAACAATTACTAATCAGGCGTATGTTTCCTGATAGCTTGCTTACTAATTAAGAGTCTATAAGAGCTTTGAAGTAGTCTTTGAGTACCTTGCTGTTTTGTAATCGAGGCGTTATAATTTCTAATAACTGAATGGAGTTATTCTCACTTTCAATGAATTTGATAAATTCTGACCTGAGAGTTTCCATACATTCAGCTCTATAATATTCTATGCCGTAGGCCTTAGAGAATTGCTCCGCTTCTAATGTATGATGTGCCTCAAAGAATTGCTCCAGGTGTTCTGATGTGCTTGGGCCATCTATGATTCTAAAGATGCCACCACCTCCATTATTAATCAATATTATCTTAAGATTCTCAGGTAGATGTGGGTGCCAGAAGGCATTAGAATCATAGAAAAATGACACATCACCAGTGATCAAAACATTAAGATTATCTGATACT
>CALLAG010000115.1 GCA_938002705.1 uncultured Saprospiraceae bacterium
TTTGGGCTGGTTTTTGCCATCAAAATTTCTAAATTCACATAATTAAGACTTTCCTAAAAAAACATACAATGACATTACGTTACCTAATATACCTCTTGCTTACAACAATCATAGCAAGCTCATGCTCTGATTATGAGAACAACATCTACATCAACGAAGATGGCTCAGGCAAGATCACCATGAGATACGATGCCAGTGAGATGCTCGCCATGATGGAAATGATGAAAGGCATGGAAGAAGGAACCGAGCAGGAAAACGAGGAACAAGAAATGGATGAAGAGATGGACATCGAAGCTGATGGCTTAGGAGCTATAATGGATGGTCTCGGCAATCCTTCTAATTTGAAGGATATAGATTCTACATTCACATTCTATGATGTAATGCCAGACTCCCTTATGCAAGCGGTAGAAGATCCAGAACTGCTTAAGAAAGTCTCTATGACTATCAATACGAATAAGACTAATATGACAGCTATTATGGGGATGGACATGCAATATGATAACTTGGATCAGCTCCAAGACATATTTGAGACTATGAAAGTCTTAGGCGACAACACCGATTCTGAAGAGAGCAAATTAGGTAACTTCAAAGAACTAATAAGAAACTACGATGCCGATCTTAAGAAAGGAATAGTCATCTTGCCGGAGCAAGACTTCTCAGGAGACCTCGGAGGAGATATGGGTAATGAAGACATCGACTTCTCTAATATGTCAGAAGAAGAAGCGGGCATGATGCAGATGATGTTTGGCAATTCTGGATTTGTGACAACACTACATCTCCCTGGAGAAGTGATCTCATGTGATGATGCTGAAGCAACCATAGAAGGCAACACCGTTACAATCAGAGATGATTACATGACACTTATGAAAGACCAAAAAATGAAAGCACGTACTGTGAAATATAAAGTAAAATAGAGCAAACTACAATTGTTAATACAGAGACTTCAACGCTATGTTGAGGTCTTTTTTTAGTTTTAACTATAAATATAAACCGCTATTGACCTAATTTAAATTTTAATAAATTTTCTAATTACAGTTGATCCATTTTCAGTTTTTATTAATAATATTTTTACTCCCGGGTTCATCCACTCTATGTCAAAATCATACGTAAAGTCAAGAAAAGGATATTCAACAATCCGACCCACTGAATTATATATTGTAATACTTTCGATACTACTATTTGGACTCTCAATGTTTAGTCTATTGGATGTTGGATTTGGGAATACTCTTAAGTCAATATTCGACTCTTCAGTAACGTCACTAACTACACAATCTACACTGTCATCAGGTAACCATGTCAAATTAATATACACCAAAGAATCGCATCCCTCAATAGAAACAAATTCTTCAATGTAATCTCCTTCTTCATAATAGCCATTATAGTTCTCTCCAGGACATATGGATACGCTATCTATCGAAAATATTAAATCTTCTTGTCTAATTACTCTTGTAACTATAGAGTCACACCCTATAAACGTAGCTAACGTATCGATAATAGTTCCTGTTACTATTCCATTGTAGCTTTCACCATAACAAAGATCGATAGTATCTTGAGAGAATGAGACATCAGCATTCTCTATTATAAGGTTATAGTATGAGGTACATCTGCTTGGAAGTATTATTATAGTATCCGAATATAACCCAGCTACAGAATAGCCATTATATGTCTCTCCTGGACAAAGGGTTATGTGCTCATCGACATTCTCTACTTCAACGACTCGAACATTGACGGTTCTATAAATACACCTGGATTGTGTAACAATAGTATCTAAATAGACACCTGATTCAAAATAACCTTGAATCGTATCACCTTGGCAAAGAATTAACTCTTCCGTCCTTTCTTCAGGCTTATGAAATCTCACCGAATATCTCAAAACAGAATCGCATCCAAAAGAAGTAATTAAAGTATCGAAGAGTTGAAAATCATCAATGCGTCCAAGATAACTGTCGCCCTCACAAAAATACATCTGTATATATGATGAAACATAGGACGGATGAATTCTCAAATCCAACATACTTATAGAATCGCATCCAGCAGAAGATTTCAATATATCATAGTAAACACCTGTCTCATTATAATCAGAATAACTCTCTCCCTGACATAACTCTATAAGCTCAATTGTACTTTCAGGTAGTCCACACTCCTGACCTATCTTACACTTAGCAAAATTAGTTATGATAGGATAATTGTAATCAAAATATATGGCAGATACAGAATTAAATTCATAGTCCAAATTAGGAAGTTCTTTATGATTTATCTTAAATCTGACGAATCCATGAGAGGCATTTTCATTAGTTGTACTATCTGGTAGCATAATGTCATCAAACAT
Source organism: uncultured Saprospiraceae bacterium (assembly GCA_938002705.1). Lineage (GTDB taxonomy): Bacteria > Bacteroidota > Bacteroidia > Chitinophagales > Saprospiraceae > RFSX01. The sequence continues at coordinate 2,330 of CALLAG010000115.1, forward strand.
AAATACCAATTCTCCAACGTCATTAAAACCTGGAATTAGATCATGACTTGAACCCAATATCTGAAGTGTATTTAGATCTAAATAGGAATCTATCTGAACTCGAATCTTAGCATCGAATGCAGTATCATTGCCTGTATTCTGGAACCTTATGTGATATGTTTGTTCTTCGTTCGCAGCCATATTATAAGCTTCCCATGATCTTGAGTTAAATACTCTCATGTCATTAGGGTCATAAGGTCCAGTATTCAATTTGTATTCTGTGGCTTGCTTTGGTGAGGATATTTGACAGCAATTATTAGAGAACAACTCATAGCTAACCCTATGCTGATAACCTAAAGGTGCAGATGCTGAGACATTAACCTTAAAACTAAATCTATCACTTTCTGTAACCTTAAGCTCTTCTAAGCGCAATCTAAGAATACTGTCATTAAGCATCTCAAATACAGAAGGATTAAAGTCAAAAGCTTCATAATACTTATCCAAAGTAATATCAATGTATGAATCTATGTTTTTCTCATTTCCGATATTTTCAACTTCTACATAGTAAGTAGATGATCTACCCCTTCTTATAAGTGCAGTAGAAATATCTATTTTCAAATCTGAACAAAGTTCATCAGAACTAATACCTATATTTTGTATATACTCCTGATCATCCGTATCAATATTTATTTCATACTCCTCTTGACATACATTCCACCGTGAAGAAGTTGGATACACCTCTAATGTATAAGTCCCTTTGGGTACATGAAAATTGTACTTTCCGTTAATAGAAAATGTTCTTAAAATGTTTCCATTTCCCGTAAGGGTGAATTGCCACGAATTCTGATCGAAGACTTCATTATTATCCATAGTACAATCACCATCTTGATCTAAATACAATTCTCCACTTATAGTCTGAGAATAAAACAAAAGACTGTCTATACGATACAAATCATTCTTAGCTTTTAGATATAAATTCCCAGAGCCATTAGATTGATACTGATTAATATCCGGAAGGGAAGTAATATCAATCTCAGAATAGTTACCATCCAGATTATCACGGAAATACAAATAATCTTTATTGTTCTCATATACAAAGGTGCTATTTCTGTTTACCCCTTTAAGGATTTTACCTAATGGAGCACTTCCAACCTGATTAACTGATTGTCCCAAATCTGTTGTGAAATAACTAAACAAATCAGACCTATTAGGATGAAGATGTATTAAGCTATCGTCTATCGGTAATATCTGAAAATCATATTTAGATCCGCCTATCCCGAGGTCCTCATGCTCCCATAAATACTGAATTTCTCCACTTATACTATCACATTGCCCTATAGTATTATCAGATAGAAAAAATGGAGATTCACTTATAGTATTCTCAGAATAATAGGAACAAATATCAAAGTCCTTATTCTCTATCCATGATCCTCCTTGATCTTCGGATAGAAAGGAGTATGAACCAGTTAACCCCCCAGCGGATGTATTGACAAATATTATATCTCCAACTGAAAACAGGAATGATGGAAAACTTATTATGGGTGTATACATTGTTCCTACATCTACTCCGTACAATCCATGAGGCCTTACTACCACGGAATTATTCTCAGATTCTTGATGGTAGAAATTCAATGTACCCAAAAGGATCAAATCATCATCATGCTTAAATTTAAAATCTAAAATATTATCTCCCTGAAGTTCTAACTGGAACCATGTATTGCCATCGTCAGCAGACCTATACAAATTATAACCAGTATTACAAGCCAACGAACCTTCTTGCGATAAGATGAAATTTTCTATTGTAAAATACTCTCTCTTAAGATCAGGAGTTACATCAATAAAATTCTCTCCTGTGATATCTGATAGGTCTAAAATTTTAGAATTTGTATTTAAGAATAACTTCTCACCATTCGTTGTCAAATCTCCGATGACGCCTATTTCTATATCTTTAAATTCACCAGTCAGGTAATTATATACACCTAAATTATAGCCTTTGAATGAATAGATTATATATTCTTTGAATATGATTAAGTCATTGAAATATGTACTACCGAAAATAAATTCGCCACCATAAGCAAATTCCAGATTACTACCAGTTCCATCTGCGCCTCCATAATTTTGAGCAATTGTATAGGCCAGATGCCCTTCTTCATTGACCTGAAAGAATCTATATGCTCTATTATTATATAAAGGTGATGATTGATCTAATAAATTAAAACTCTTATCATATGTTCTTATAGTAGTACTTGCACTAATCATTGTATCCCCAACAACATAATATGATGAATCATCTGCTCTAATTTCTGTTACAATAAAATTTGAAATCTCTCCTTTCTTAATAAAAGTTTGGCCATAATCATCTGAAACATAAAAATCTGGAGCCGTATAGAAAAGTATTTCGTCCTTATAAATATTGACTTTCCCATACTCATTTGGTAGGTCAATCTTCTCCCATATGTTATCCGTATACGCATATAGGCCTGCATCAGTCCGAATGACTGGCGTACTGTCATCAAAGAAACATTTCTCATAAATAAATAAAGAATCAGGAAAGAAAAGTGGCGTCCACTCCAAGCCTTGATTTTCTGAAAGAAGGACCTCGTTATTATCTAACAGTATGAGCCAATTGCCATTAGGTGCTACTTCAAAACCATCTATACGAAGTTCATTAAATGGACCTAACTGTTGCACATTGAGCTCTTGACTATAAACTATAGTTGCATTAATCGATAGTAAAAATATTATAATTTTATACATAACTTATGTTGGTATATCTTAATCTCTTAAGAACACGAAAGGTAAGTTATAATTATAAAATTATCACACCAACATCTCAAACAACATAGGATTATTATTGATATGCTGAAAGTTGATGTTCTGATTTTTCATTCTCAAGACGAGACTATCAAAATCATTCTGATCTTGTAATTCTATACCTACTAAGGCAGGGCCTTGTTCTCTACTGCTCTTCTTGGTGTATTGGAAGTGAGCTATATCATCATCGGGTCCTAATACATCTAAGAACTCTCTGAGTGCCCCTGCTCGCTGAGGGAAGTTAATGATGAAGTAGTGCTTCTTGCCTTCATAGAGTAGAGCACGTTCTTTGATCTCCTGAGTACGCTGTATATCATTGTTGCCACCACATATAATGATAGCAACATTTTTCCCTCTGATATCATCTGCTATATCATCCAGCGCAGATACAGAGACAGCACCTGCTGGCTCTACGACTATCGCTTCATCATTATAGAGCTTAAGTATTGTCGAGCATATTTTTCCTTCAGGTACTGTAATACATTTGTCTACGACCTCCTTACATATCTTAAAGTTTAATTGGCCTATCTCCTTGACAGCTATACCATCTGCAAAGGTATCTATAGATTCCAATCTCACAATTTCGTTTGCTGCAAGAGAGGTGTTAAGTGCTGCTGCACCTTCAGCTTCTACAGCTATAATTTTGGTCTTAGAGCTCAGTACTTTAAAGTAAGAACCTACACCAGATATCAATCCTCCACCACCTACTGCGACCAGTAGATAGTCTATAGTACCAGTTGCTTGATCTAATATCTCAGCACCGATCGTACCCTGACCGGCGATGACATCTGCATCATCGAATGGATGAATAAATACGGCATTGGTAATTTCCTCATCCTGACGAGCAGCAAGATAGGCATCATCATAGGTATCCCCTACTAATACGATCTCTACCCATTCTTTACCGAATTGTCGGACCTTATTGACCTTTTGATTAGGTGTCGGACTAGGCATAAATATCTTAGCCTTCACCTTAAGATGTGCACAAGCGAAAGCTACGCCTTGAGCATGGTTACCAGCACTGGCACAGACAACACCTTTAGACATTTCATTCTTAGATAGAGAAGAAATCTTATTATAAGCACCACGTATCTTAAATGATCTCACTGTCTGCATATCCTCTCTCTTGAGAAAAATATTACAGTTATATTTCTCCGAGAGGTTATAGTTTTTCTGATATGGTGTCTTACTGACAACCTGAGATAATTGTGCTCTCGCTTCTTGTATCTTAGATACTGGAATCATCGAAGAAGTTAATACGTGCTCTTGCATAAGATGTCTATTCTCCTTTATTGTTCTGTGGTCTTAAGCCTCTTACAGTCTTACCAGTTCTCCACATTTCTGAATTTTTTAGTTCATCTAACTCTGCTTCCAGTTTTACTCTATAGTCTTCCTTGCTGTTACTGTCTATCGATAGCTGCGCTTCATGACCTGCCGCTACACTGTCATAGAGTTCTTCGAATACGGGTGCAGTTGCATCTCTAAATTTCTTCCACCAGTCTAATGCTCCTCTCTGCGCCGTTGTAGAGCAGTTAGCATACATCCAGTCCATACCATTCTCAGCTATAAGCGGATATAGTGACTCCGTTGCCTCTTCTACTGTCTCGTTAAATGCCTCAGAAGGAGAGTGCCCTCGTTTTCTCAGTAGATCGTATTGTGCAGCAAATAAGCCTTGGATAGCTCCCATCAATGTCCCCCTCTCACCCGTCAGATCACTATATACTTCTTTCTTAAATGTCGTCTCGAATAGATATCCTGATCCGATGCCTATCCCTAAAGCTATAACACGATCCTTAGCCTTACCTGTCGCATCTTGGAATATTGCATAAGAAGAATTTAACCCCTTACCAGCAAGAAACAATCTTCTCAGACTTGTCCCAGAACCCTTAGGTGCTGCAAGAATGACATCTACATCTGCGGGCGGAATGATGCCCGTACGTTCCTTATACGTTATCCCAAATCCATGAGAAAAATAGAGTGCTTTGCCTGGTGTCAGGTATTTCTCAAGTGTCGGCCACACAGCTATCTGTGCAGCATCAGAAAGTAAGTACTGGATTATAGTCCCTTTGTCAGCAGCTTCTTCTATACTGAATAAAGTCTCACCTGGCACAAAGCCATCGGCGACTGCCTTATCATAAGATGCTGAAGGAGATCTCTGCCCTACGATAACATTAAAACCATTATCCTTTAGATTCAAAGCTTGACCTGGGCCTTGTACACCGTAACCGATAATTGCTATCGTCTCATCTTTGAGCACATCTCTGGCTTTCGCCAAAGGAAACTCTTCTCTCGTTACTACATTCTCATCTGTACCACCAAAATTCATTACTGCCATAATTTGTATTTTTTTTATTTTTCTATTGATTTTAAATAATTATTGAGTTGCTCCATAGGCTTGACTATGGCTACCCTTCCTGATCTTATAAATTCGAATATCCCTTTGGATTTAAATTCTTCTAACAATGCTTCTGTCTCCGACTCGTGTCCCGTTTTCTCTACCACAATGTACTCCTGTTCTATTCTGAGGATACGAGCATTATGTTCTCTTATGAGATTCTCTACCCCGTTACCATTATAGAATTGTGAAGTAGGTATTTTATAAAGAGCTATTTCTTGATAGACGATATCTTCATTATCATAATAGAAAGCCTTGAGTACATCAACTTGCTTATCTATCTGCGCTATTAACTTTCTTACACGCTCCTTATCGATCCTTATTAATATCACAATCTTATGTATACCATCTATAGAAGAAGTAGAAGCGGTGACACTTTCTATATTGATATGACGTCTTGTAATTATACCTATGACTCTATGGAATATTCCAGGCTTATTTTCTGTAAATATTGTTAATGTATATTCTTGCTCTTTCATCTGTCTAATTTATCTAAGCCACTGGTTTATTCTAACACAATTTCGTCTACTGCCTTACCGGTAGATATCATAGGGAAAACATTCTCTTCTTTAATGACTTTGACATGCAGCACATACGGCCCGTCAGTCTTAAGCATCGTATCAATACCTGCAGCAAGATCTTCTGCCTTATCCACAGTATGACCTTGTACACCAAACCCCTCAGCTATCTTAATAAAATCAGGATTCTGTAATTCCACAAAAGAATATCGTCTCTCAAAAAAGAGCTCTTGCCATTGTCTAACCATGCCTAAGTACTCATTATCTAAGAGGACGACTTTGACATTGACACCGTACTGAGAACATACACCTAACTCTTGTAAGGTCATCTGAAATCCTCCATCACCTACAAATGCGACCACTTCTTTGTCTGGTCGAGCCACCTTAGCGCCTATCGCTGCAGGTAGTCCAAAACCCATCGTCCCTGCGCCGCCTGATGAAATCCACAGATTTTTATCTTTATACTCATAGTATCTTGCCGCAAGCATCTGATGCTGTCCCACATCTGTGACGACTATCGCTTTGCCTTCTGTCTGATCAGATACTTCCCTGACCGCTTGAGACATCTTGATAGGCCCCTTCTTTAGTGGAGCTAAGTCCTTAGAGATGACTTTTCTATATTCTTGCTTATCGCAAATGTCAAATTTCTTAATCCATTTAGGATAAGATTTCTTCTTTACTTTCTTATGAAGTGCCAGTATCGCTTCTTTGGCATCAGCCAATATTGCTACATCTGTTTTTACATTCTTATCTATCTCGGAAGGATCTATTTCTATATGGATGACTTTAGCTTGCGTGGCATACTTGGATAGATTACCTGTCACTCTATCATCGAATCTCATGCCTATTGCTATAAGCACATCACAAGCATTTGTATTCATATTAGGGCCATAATTACCATGCATACCGAGCATACCTTTGAATAATGGATGCTCATTAGAGATCGCTGAGAGACCATGTATAGTACTACCGACAGGAATACCCGTCTTCTCCACAAATTTTCTAAACTCATCATGTGCCCCCGCTATCTGAATTCCGTGGCCAGCCAGTATCATCGGCTTCTTAGCATTATTAATTAAGGCAGCGGCTTCATTTATTTTTTTGTTGTCGATCTGAGGTCTCGGATTATAACTCCTCATCTTAGGCACCGCCTTATACTTAAATTCCAACATCTGAAACTGAGCATCCTTAGTAATATCTATCAATACAGGACCAGGACGGCCAGAGTTGGCTATATGAAAAGCCTTAGCCATTACTTCTGGAATTTCTTCTGCATCAGTGATCTGGTAGTTCCACTTGGTTATAGAAGTTGTACAACCTATTACATCTACTTCCTGAAAAGCATCAGAACCTAATAGGTGACTATAGACTTGGCCTGTCACACATACCAGCGGCGTAGAATCCATAAGAGCATCTCCTAATCCTGTAAATAAATTAGTAGCTCCTGGACCTGATGTAGCAAAGCAAACACCCGTCTTACGTAATGCCCGAGCATAACCTTCGGCAGCATGTATAGCGCCTTGTTCATGACGTGTGAGGATATGCTTTATCTGTTTCTGATAATCATAGAGTGCATCATACACGGGCATGATTGCTCCTCCTGGATATCCAAAAACAATATCAACATCTTCTTTTATTAAGCACTTTAATAAAGCTTCTGCGCCAGAGATTTGCTTGACAACTTTCTTCTTAGCCGTGTTTGTCTTTCTACTCTTTGTGACTTTTAATTTAACTTCCATCTCATATATTTTTTTTTAAAATTCATCTGTCACACAACCATCACTTGCGGAAGACACTGTATATCTATATTTTCTTAAGAACCCCTTTACATTATCATCAGGGCGAGACCATTTCTCTTTTCTAGAAGCAATAAGCTCATCTGACAATAATGCTTCGATACTATTATTTTCTACATCTATTCTAATCACGTCACCATCTTCTAATAAGCCTATGAGCCCCCCTCTATATGCCTCTGGTGTGACATGCCCTACAACGAACCCATGTGTACCGCCTGAGAATCTACCATCAGTAATAAGGGCCACTTTATCACCTAATCCTGCTCCCATAATCAATCCTGTAGGCTTAAGCATCTCAGGCATACCTGGTGCTCCTTGTGGTCCAGAGTATCTGATGACTATGACACTACCCGCTTTTATTTTTTGAGCTTTTATAGCTTCATTCGTCTCTCTTTCTGAGTTAAATATCTGTGCTGTACCTTCAAAGAACAGACCTTCCTTACCAGTTATCTTAGCCACTGATCCCTCTGCTGCGAGATTACCTTTGAGGATCTGTAAGTGACCAGATTTCTTAAGTGGCTCATCTATAGGGTACATGACTTTCTGATCCTTAGAGAGTGTATCTACTTCTGCTAAGTTATCTGCAATGGTCTTTCCTGTGACAGTCATACATGATCCATCGATGAGTCCATGCTCTAACATCATTTTCATAACTGCAGGGATGCCTCCCACGTCATGTAAGTCTTGCATCACATATTTACCACTTGGCTTAAGATCTGCTAAGAATGGTGTCTCATCACTTATCTTCTGGATATCATCTATTGTAAATTCTACATCAAATGCCTTGGCAATAGCGATCATATGTAGAACAGCATTTGTAGAGCCACCGAGAACGGTGATCAGTCTCATAGCATTGATCATAGAAGAACGAGTCACAATATCTCGCGGCTTGATATCATGATCTAAGAGATAATTAATAGCTCGACCTACCCTATCTGATTCTGCTCCTTTGTCATCACTTACAGCTGGATTAGAAGAATTATATGGTAGACTCATGCCCATCCCTTCTATAGCTGATGCCATCGTATTAGCGGTAAACATTCCACCACAGGCTCCTGGGCCAGGGCATGCTTTGAATATGATATCACTAAGATCCTCATCACTCATATTACCAGCGATATTTTCTCCTAATGCCTCGAATGTAGATATGATTGTCAAGTCTTTCTCCTTATGACAACCTGGTGCAATCGTCCCACCATAGAAGACGATGCCTGGCCTATTCAGCCTACCGAGTGCCATCATAGCACCTGGCATATTCTTATCACAACCGACGACTGTAACTATAGCGTCATACCATTGGGCGGAAGCCACCGTCTCTATAGAGTCCGCTATGATATCTCGACTTGGCAGAGAGAATCTCATACCGTCAGTACCCATAGAGATGCCATCACTTACTCCGATTGTATGAAATATAAGAGGGATTAACTCCTTTCTGTCGACGCCTTTCTTGATTTCTTTAGCGATAGCATTGAGATGCATATTACAAGGATTGCCTTCCCAGCCCATACTGACGATACCTACCTGTGGTTTCTTAAGATCCTCTTTAGTGAGACCTATAGCATGCAGCATCGCTTGTGCTGCTGGCTGAGTCGGGTCTGAAGTAACGTGCTTGCTGTACTTATTCTTTTCCATATAAAACGAAAAAAGCCATCCTCAAGGAGAATGGCTCTATATTTATTTTAGTTAATACAATACCACTCTCTATCAGGTCATAATAATGACGCTAATAATTATAATAGAGATGATATTGATGTTTAGGTTCAAGTTGTAATTTTTCTAACGGTGCAAATATATAATAAAACATTGTCTAAGTAAAGTGTCTATTGTTTAAAAACTATCTTATGATAAAATGATGGTCGATTCTTCTAATAATTGGGCCACTATGTAGTCTCCCACCTGAGAACATTTATAATTTTTAGATTTATCGAGATCATTAGTCACATAACCAGAAGATATAGTTTCTTCTACGGATCTATAGATATCACTCGCTTCTTGCCTCATTCCAAAATCTTGTAACATCATCGCTACGGACAAGATAGTAGCTAACGGATTAGCTATATCCTTACCAGCTGCTTGTGGGTATGATCCATGTACAGGCTCATATAAGCTATACTTACTTCCATAAGAAGCCGAAGGCAATAATCCCAGAGATCCTCCCAGAACACTCGCTTCATCAGATATGATATCGCCAAACATATTAGACGTAACTATGACGTCAAATTGTGAGGGATTAATAATCATCTGCATTGCTGCATTATCAATATATAGATAACTGACCTCGACATCAGAATAATCAGATGACATATCTTGTACAATCCTACGCCACAGTCTTGAAGATTCAAGAACATTGGCTTTATCTATTAAACATAATTTCTTATCTCGTCTCTGTGCTTCTTGAAATGCCAATGCACATATTCTCTGAATTTCATAATCATGATAGATACATAGATCGCTTGAGTAATTTGTCGTTTTTTCTTTTTGTCCAAAATAAATACCCCCTGTCAGCTCTCGATATATTACAAGATCTACATCAGTAAGGATCTCTTCTTTCAATGGTGACAAATGTGCTATTTCTGGATAGACTTTTATAGGTCTAATATTAGCGAATAACTCAAGAGATTTTCTCAATGCTAATAAGCCTTGCTCAGGTCTAACTGTAGCTTTTGGGTTATTATCAAAAGAAGGATCACCAATGGCCCCCAGTAATATAGCATCTGATGACTGACATAAATCGATAGTACTCTCAGGTAGTGGATCTCCTGTTGCATATATGGCACTTGCACCTATCAGTCCTTCCTCTAAGACAAATTCATGACTATATTTTGCAGCTATAGCTTGTAATATTTTAATACTTTGCTCTACAACTTCTGGACCTATACCGTCCCCTCTAAGAATTGCTATTTTCTTCTGCATTAGAATTTCACTTGTTTATTTTCGAATGCTTCTATCTCATCTATCATGCTCAGTAGATAATCAATATCATCATATCCGTTAAGCAAACACTCTTTCTTATAAGGATCTATATCAAATCTGATATGTAATTCTTGACTATTACTCAGGGTCTGATTCTGTAAGTCTACTCCAAAGAGACAATATGGACTATTCTCAATGTCCTTAAAAATAATGTCTAAATTCTCCTCTGATACCTGAATCGGTAATATGCCATTATTCAATGCATTAGCTTTGAATATATCAGCAAAAAAACTTGACACTACTACTCTAAATCCATAATCTGCTAAGGCCCATGCTGCATGCTCCCGACTTGACCCGCAACCGAAGTTTTTTCCGGCGACTAATATCTGACCTTTATAGACATTGCTATTAAGTATAAAGTCAGGATTGACAATATCCTCATCTATATATCTCCAATCACGGAATAGCTTATCACCGAAACCGGCCTTGGACACACTCTTCAGAAATCGAGAAGGAATAATCTGATCAGTATCGATATCTTCTATATGCAGAGGTACAGCGGTAGAACTTAATGTTGTAAATTTTTCCATGCTTTGCTAGTTTAGATAATTTCTGACATCAACAATTTTACCTTCTATAGCAGCTGCTGCAGCCATCAAAGGACTGGCCAATATAGTACGAGCGCCTTGTCCTTGTCTACCTTCAAAATTTCTGTTGGATGTAGAGATACAATATTCTCCACTTGGTATCTTATCTTCATTCATACCGAGACAAGCCGAGCATCCTGGCTGACGTAATTCGAATCCTGCTTTCTCAAATATCTTATCTAAGCCTTCTTCTTGGGCTTGGGCTTCTACCTGCTTAGAACCTGGGACGATCATCGCTTTGACGTGAGCAGCTTTCTTTTTTCCATCTACAAATGCCGCTACAGCTCTGAGGTCTTCTATTCTTGAGTTAGTACAACTACCTATAAATACATTTTGTATATGTTTATTAATAAGAGATTCGCCTTTTTGAAGAGACATATAATCTAGTGACTTATTGAATGACTCAGAATCTAATGATGGGATGTTTTCATCGATGTTGATACCCATTCCAGGATTAGTACCATAGGTCAGCATAGGGGCAATATCTTGAGCATGATAATGGACTTCTTTATCAAAAGATGCATCCTTATCTGAGACTATAGTCCGCCAGTAACTTTTAGCTGCCTCCATATCCTCAGGTGCATGCTGCCTTCCTTCTATGTAATCAAAGGTGATATCATCAGGTGCTATTAATCCTCCCCTGGCTCCCATCTCTATGCTCATATTACATATAGTCATTCTGCTCTCCATAGACAAACTCGTGATAGCCTCACCAGCATACTCAACAAAGAATCCTGTAGCACCTCCTACACCTAACTGTGATATTATATACAGGATGATGTCCTTAGAAGTTACTCCTTCAGATAATTTTCCATCTACAGTAATCCGCATCCTTTTGGGCTTATCTAATATCAGACATTGTGTCGCTAGTACTTGCTCCACTTGGCTTGTTCCTATACCGAATGCGATAGCTCCGAATGCTCCATGTGTCGACGTATGGCTATCCCCACAGACGATGGTCATCCCAGGCTTAGTGATACCTAACTCGGGTCCTATGACGTGGACGATACCCTGATTAGCATGACCTAATCCATATAATTGAATACCAAATTTATC
>CALLAG010000116.1 GCA_938002705.1 uncultured Saprospiraceae bacterium
ACAAGTTTAGCAGATCGTAAGCGTATGGCAGGTGCTGCATTCTCAGTATCATCACATTATGACTCAGCTATCTATAATTACTTTAACAGATCAGAAGAAGTCGAAGATAAATTCAGAGTAAGTTTTGAGCAAGGGACGCCATTAAGATATGGTGAGAACCCTCATCAGCAAGGTATCTACTTCGGTGAGATCAATAATGTATTCGATAAGATAGCAGGTAAGGACCTTTCATTCAATAATCTTGTTGATATCGATGCTGCAGTGCAGCTGATGGCAGAATTTGAACATGAAGATCCAACGTTTGCAGTGCTTAAGCATACTAATCCTTGTGGATTGGCAACGAGAGGGTCTGTGTTAGAAGCATGGCATGATGCACTGGCAGGAGATCCTGTATCTGCTTTCGGTGGTGTGCTGATATGTAACGCTAAGATAGATTTGGCGACAGCCGAAGAAATCCATAAGCTCTTCTATGAGGTGCTTATAGCGCCAGAATTTGATGCAGATGCATTAGAGTTATTGACACAAAAGAAAAAAAGAGTCTTACTTAAAATCAACGAATTCCATAGACTATCCAAATCTTATAAGACACTTCTTAATGGTGTGATCATGCAGGATACAGATGTCAAGATGGAAAGCGAAAGTGATTTTGATACAAAAACTAATACGACGCCTACAGCGGAGCAATTATCAGATCTAAAATTTGCTAATAAGCTGGCGAAGCACTTAAAGTCTAATACAATCGTCCTGGCAAGAGGTAATCAGCTCTTAGGTATGGGTTGTGGACAGACATCGCGTGTAGATGCATGCAAGCAGGCTATAGCTAAGGCAGGTGTTATGGGATTTGATCTAAAGGGTGCAGTGATGGCGTCTGATGCCTTCTTTCCGTTTCCAGATTGTGTAGAGCTGGCCCATAAGGCTGGTGTTGTTGCTGTGGTGCAGCCAGGAGGATCTATTAAGGATCAGCTGAGCATAGATTACTGCAATGCTAATGATATGGCGATGGTCTTTTCTGGGACAAGACACTTTAAGCATTAGAATAGAGACATCGTGAACCTGATCATTGATATAGGAAATACTTTTATAAAGTTAGCCATCTACAATGATGATAAGCTGCTCTTCTTAGAGAGATATAAGAAAGTCAGAGTATCAGATATCAATGATATAAGAAAGAAATATCCATTCCAGAAGGCTATACTGTCGTCTGTGAGGCGATCTCATCCCTATTTCATACAACATTTGCAGAAGAATTATCATCTAACTATACTGAGTCATAAGACGAAAGTCCCTGTTAAGATGGTCTATAAGACGCCTAAGACACTGGGCCTCGATAGATTAGCAGCGGTGGTAGGTGCTGTAGCAGCATATCCTAATAAGAAGATATTAGTCATCGACATAGGTACTTGTATGACATATGATTATGTTGATGATAAGAAAGTCTATCATGGAGGCAATATATCTCCAGGAATCGAATTAAGATTACATGCCATGCATGATTATACCTCAAGTCTGCCATTAGTGAAAAGAAAAAAGCATGAGGACTTATTAGGAAAGTCAACGAGACATGCTATACAGAATGGAGCAGTGTGGGGTGTGAAACTCGAAATAGAGGCTTTTATCAAAATATTAACAAAGAAACATGGCCGTCTTATGGTTATTTTAACCGGAGGAGATGCCATATATTTTGGTGATTGGTTAGAATCTAAGATATTTGTAAATCCTAATCTTGTCTTAGATGGGCTCAATCACTTATTAAACACAAACCAGTAAAATATTACTATTGTCAATTATTCCTATTTATAATCAAAGAGCCTTACATATGATAGATACTAAAGGCCTTAGAGGCATATTATTTATACTGCTTTGTTTTACGACAATCATTATATCTGCTCAGCCCAAAATCAACTCTCCGTACTCAAGATATGGACTTGGAGAGATAAACGATAGAAATTTCTTTACATCAGAGAATATGGGGGGATTAGGAGCTTCTCTCATCCATCCTCATAATATAAATATAGTCAATCCTGCCTCTCTCGGATTTCTGGAGACAACAGCTTTTGATATGGGTATATATGCTAAGAACTACGGCTTGCGAGATGCTGGTGATACAGAGTATACGCAGCTATGGGCGGGTAATCTATCCTACCTATCACTGGCCGTACCTCTACAGAATAAGCTTAATGATCTGCTTGATCGCAAAGAAAGAAATATCAATGCTACTACTGCATTTACACTTAAGCCCTATAGTATAGTAGGTTATAATATCACGACCCAAGATTCTACCAATGCTGATATAGGAGCTATTACAAGAAATTTTTCTGGTGCCGGTGGTACTTATAACTTTACATGGAGTAATGCGGTAAAGTATAAGAATCTCTCTATGGGTCTTAATCTAAGTTACCTTTTTGGTAATATCAATTATAGTAACCAGCTATTTGTCAATAATAATATTGCATCATTAGTCACCGCCTCAGAGAATACTATAGGTGTCAGTGGCTTTCAGTATAACTTAGGATTGATATACAATCACTATTTTAACTTAGATGCATTCAAAGAGCAAAAAACAAGTACACTAAAGCAATTATCTATAGGCTTATATGGTAATTCTACGACTAATTATACATCTACAGAATCTCAACTTAATATCGCCAGACAATTTTCTATAGCTGGTCAAGTCCTGAGTACTGATACATTGAGCAATATGCAGGGTGAGAAATTTAGCGGAGTATTACCCTCAGAGATAGGATTCGGCCTTAGTTACTATCATGGAGAGAAATTTGCTTTGGGATTAGACTATGTAAGGAATGATTGGTCCCAATTCAGGGGTAATTTTGTTAATAATCCTTTAAAAAGCACTTATAAGTTATCATTTGGTGGTTTTTACCGTCCTAACTTTAAGTCGATCACCAGTTACTTCTCGAGAGTGTACTACAGATTCGGCGTCCATTACAGAATAGTGCCAAGTGAAGACTTAGCGATTAATAATGGAGAAAGCATAACTGATGTAGGTTTGAATTTTGGAATGGGTATGCCTTTCTTTTATCAGAGAAAAATATCTCATGCTAACTTAGGTGTAGCCGCAGGGTACATAGGACGAGGCACAGCGATAGAAGAGAGATACGTAAGACTGACATTCAGCTTTACATTTAATGATGATGAGTGGTTTGTGAAAAGAAAATACAATTAGACTAAATATAAAAATTACGAGATATGAACAAGTTAAGAAATCTATTAATGAGTGGTGTTGTCTGTGTCATAGCGATGGCATCAGTACAAGCACAGTATAATTCTTGGGTAGGTCAGAGCTATGAAGAAGAGGCTTCGGATTATCATTCTATCTATCGACAAGCATTAAAAGCAGAGGACTGGACTATAGCGGAAGAGAACTGGAAGAAAGCATACGATATGGCGCCTCTGGCAGATGGTAAGAGAGATTATCACTTCATAGATGGTGCTAAGATCTATGTCCAAAAGTATACAACAGAAACAGATCCTGCTAAAAAAGAGGAGTATAAGGAGATGATCAGTAAGTTATACGATCAGGCTATAGAGGCTTATGATAAGAGACTTATAGAGACATCTAAGTGTAAGGGCAAAGATGATGATGATTGTTACGATCAGCAGATAGGATATGTCTACACACGTAAGGGATTCGATATGTTCTATACACTCAATGAGCCGTATAGTTCTAATCTTGCCGTCTATGATATGGCAATAGAGAATTCTGGTAATTCTATAGAGTACACTTTCTTCGATCCAGTATCAGCTATGGTTGTGTATCAATTCCAGAAAGGAAAAATGGATAAGGAAAAAGTATTAGAATACTTTAATACAATGGAAGAAATAGCTGCTTATAACAAAGAGAATAACGAACGGTTAGGTGCATATTATGAGCAAGCATGGGCAGCAGCCAAGGCAAAGTTTGGTCCTATAGAGACGGACATATTTGATTGTGAGTACTTCAAGCCATCATATATGGAGATGTATCAATCTGATCCTAATGATATGGATCAGTTGAAAAATTTGATCGGATTGTTAAAGAAGAGAAATTGTGATGAGAACGATCCTTTCTTGGTAGAGTTAGAAGGAAAGTGGAAAACGTACGCTACTAAAGAAAATGCAAAAAAGCAAGCTGAATTTGATCAGAATAACCCATCACGATTAGCTAAGAAAATGTATGATGCAGGGGACTATGATGGTGCTATCAAGAAGTATGAAGAGGCAATATCAGGAGAGGCAGATCCAGAAAAGAAAGCCAGCTACTTGTTCTCTAAAGCATCTATACAGTTCAGAAAATTAAAAGATTACGGTGCTGCAAGAAGTACAGCAAGAGAAGCAGCTAAGCTAAAAGCTAACTGGGGAAGACCTTATATGCTTATCGGTGATATGTATGCGACAGGAGCAAGGAATTGTGGTAACTCATGGAACCAAAGACTGGCAATACTCGCCGCTATGGATAAGTATAATTATGCTAAGTCTATAGATCCTGATGTTGCTGAGGAAGCAACTAAGAAAGTAGGAAGATATAGATCTTCTATGCCAAGTGGAGAAGATGGATTTATGCAAGGATTCAAAGAAGGGGACTCTACCAAAGTAGGTTGCTGGATAGGAGAGACGGTTACGATCAGATACGCTAAGTAAGAATTACTGAATTTTTTAAAAATATATGATAGAGGGAAGCATTTTACAAATGCTTCCCTCTATCTATTTATATGAGACATGTTAAGTCTTGATTATGCCTTATACAAATTAACCTATAAAATGCGGTAATTCGCATTATAATTTATTCCATATCTGCGTTAGAAAGCCTCGCTATAGCTAAGGCTATGTCTACACCTGCCTGCCAGTAGGTAGGTTTTCTGCCTTGATCTGAAAAAAATTATATGAGCGATCTTATCCGCC
>CALLAG010000117.1 GCA_938002705.1 uncultured Saprospiraceae bacterium
AGTTTTGACGGATACTTTTGTGTTTTTTACAGCAGTCATTTGCTAATTATTAGTGTTTTGCTAAAACATTACTAAAACATTTCAGCTAACAAGTGATAAAATTTGAAAACAAAAATATCACAAAATACTGATAATCAGCAATTTATCCAATAACTGCAAACAACTGCAAATAAAAAAGTGGAGCCGCAGAGATTCGAACTCTGGTCCAGACAAAGCACTCATAGGCTTTCTACATGTTTAGCTTGTTCTTAGATTTTCGACGTCAAGCAGGTGTACAAGCAACCAACTTTCAGCTTATCCTTTTTATTTCGGAAAATAACTAAGGTCTTTATCTTCCTATTCCGAGTGCCAGCGCTAAGCGTAGCGGTCATTATACTCTATGGATAGGTCTATCAGACGTCCTCCTATCAAGAGCAAAAAGCTATGCTAATTCTAAATTAGGCAGCTAATGCGAATCTGTTGTCGCCAATTGTTGTTTCGATCACTATTTGAACAGAGTAATTGATCACTGCTCCGACATGCTTACAAATCAGTATTCTTTCCTGTCAATACCGTTCGGCCCCGACGAAAATCGAAGATTTTGTCGGGGGCAACGATAATTTTCTATCGAAAATTCATCGTGCCCTTTCTTAAACCTCATACCTCTTCATGGTATACTTTTTTGACAAAAATCCTTTATGGATTTTATATCAACTATATTTTTCGATGAACTTTTTCAATCGAACTTTAGATTTCAAATTCTTAAGCTTTTTCTCTAATTGCATAGATTCTTGTCGACTTGGTGTAGAACAAGACCACACCATTTTATATGGTATGTATGGCTTAGTAGATAATACCTTTCCATTGTTATGTTTTCTAAGTCTGTCATTTAGACTATTAGTTTGACCTATGTAATATTTATCAAACTTATCAGAAAACAATATGTAAACGTAATATTCCATATCATACTGCAGTATCGAGATATTGCAAGAATATTAGTAACGCCCCTAACCTTAGATACGTTCCCTCATATTGAAATATATTTTTCTAATTCTGAATCTTAATATCGTAGACCTTGAGGATGTCTAATGTTATATAGTCTAATGCATTCTCATTAGTGGCTTCCAGATCTATAGGTGGCGCTACTCCTGCCTCGTAAGCTTCTATCCATCTGGATATACAAAGACACCACTTATCACCATGTTTTAATCCAGGAAAATTGTATTCTTCTCTTGGTGTTGTCAGGTCATTACCTTTTGCTTTACTGAAATCCAGGAACTGCTGAGTCACCATTGCACACACGATATGAGTCCCAAAGTCTGTAGGACCTGTGACACACATACCGTTCCTGTAGAACCCTGTTACAGGGTCTGAGCAGCACAATTGTAATTCTGTACCTAATACATTCTTATCTCTCATATCATTCACATAAAAACTACATATAATTAAACACAAAAAACTTATTGCAACAACTGCAACGACACTTGATAATTTATTGTACATTACCTTAGACATTGAATAACAGCATCCTTCATATCGCCCTCGATACCGTCATAGCTTCCCTTCTGAAAAGTCCTACCAGTGATCAGCTCATATAGTTCGATATATCTAGCTGTGACAGTTGATACAAATTCTTCTGGCATCTCTGGCATTACTTGTCCTTCCTTACCTTGGAAACCATTTTCCATCAGCCACTCTCTGACAAATTCCTTAGAGAGTTGCTTCTGTTTCTCTCCACGATCCTGCCTCTCTTGATATCCATCTAATACATAATATCGCGAGCTATCAGGCGTATGTATCTCATCTATCAGTATTATTTGATCCTTATATGTACCGAACTCATACTTGGTATCGACGAGAATAAGACCTTGCTTCTCAGCCATCTGAGTACCTAATGCAAATAAGCTCAAAGCATACTCTTTCAGCATCCTCCAATCCTTGTCGCTTACTATCCCTTGTGCTAATATTTCTTCGGCTGAGATATCTTCGTCATGGCCTTCTTCTGCTTTGGTTGCTGGGGTCACTATTGGCTCTGGAAATCTGTCGCCTTCCTTCATACCGTCTGGCATCGCTACTCCACATATCATCCGCTTTCCAGACTTATATTCTCGCCAGGCATGCCCTGCGAGATACCCTCTGACGACCATCTCTAACATGATAGGTTCTGCCTTCTTGCCTACACTTACGTTAGGGTGTGGGACTTCCTCCAGCCAGTTAGGTACGATATCCTTGGATGCATTGAGAAAATGAGTTGCTATACCATTGAGGATCTGTCCTTTATATGGAATAGCTCTGGGCAACACATGATCGAATGCCGAGATTCTATCACTTGCGACGACAACGATCTTATCTCCTAAGTAATAGACATCTCTGACCTTCCCCTTGTAAAATCCTTCTTGATGTGGAAACTCAAAATTTGTTTGTTTTATCGCTTTTGTCATACTGAGTTATAGCTATTTTGATATAGATGGCAAAATAAGAAACTTATCATGTAAAATAGGTGATATCACTCAATGATCTTACAATGATTCTATCCACCTATATAAGAATAAATCGTACACCTTGTATGTAGGCTTGGAGTCATCCGTAAGGTAGTCTCCATATATCAATTGCTTATCTTCTAGTGCTGACAATGCTCTTCTGACTGTGCTATGAGCTCCTAACTTATATTTCTTTAAGAAATCTTTAGATGTGGGCTCATCTATGCCCCCTTCCTTTCCTATAGCTACTAAGAGTTGCCATTGCTGATGTGTGAGTAATCGTCTATAATTGATGAATACACCTTCGTTCTCTTTGAGTATTTGATACTTTATCTCATCTAAAGATTTTTGGCTTACTTGCTTATTAGTCCGCTCATATAATCTGTGACATAGATACTGGGTATAGTAAGTATGTCTATCTGTCCACTCCAGTATATCATTAATAGACTCTAAGCTAATTTTCTTAAGCTTTTTCTTAAAGTGAAGAACAATATATGCTCTATAAGCTTCCTTTGGTATACTGTATAGAGGCATCAGTTGCGTAGTCCGAAACAGTGCCTGCTTAGGCGAAGAAAACATATCTACTAATAAGTTCTTCTCACTACCCGAAAATATAAATCTCAAGTTATCGATAGTCTGAATATAAGATCTTATCGTAGCAGCCATCCTACTCTTAGGGTAATAATTAATCTGCTGGAACTCATCTATAGCTATCACAAAGATCCCTTTCTGGTCTGCGATTATTTTCATCAAGGTATCGAGAGTGACTTTTACTTCCTGATCTGATACGATGTCTAACTCTATCATGGGATTACCTGTAAGAGAATCAAAACTCAACTTAGGTCTATACTTCCCGAAGAACTTAGTAACCGTCTTCAGTACATTGCTTTCCTTCTTTTCTATGGCGAATATGACTGCAGAACACAGAGCATTGACAAGTTGCGTATCATCCACTGTATCAAAAATATCTATGTATACAGTCTGTGTACGCTTTTGCTTATCGAGCTTATGGAGTATATGATGTACAAGGCCTGTCTTCCCCATCCTTCTTATAGAATACAACGTGATACTACGTCCATTCTTGATCGCAGACATTATATCCTTAGTCTCGTCTTCTCTATCACAGAAGAATTCTGGACCTACATATTGGACTATTGGAAAAGGATTAGCAACTTGCATTTTCTCTATTTATTTTAATACTATATGAATCAATTAATACTGCCTATTTGCGACCTAAATCATATGGCGCATTTTGTATCATGCATAATGTGTCATTATTATAAATGACTTCCGCAAAACAGCACATACATTATGACACATTTTGTATCACGCATAATGCGCCATAAAGATATAAAATTAAATCTTGTGTATCAAAGACAAGAATTTGATAGAAAAAATCATATACATTTGTACTAATATAACACACAAAAGACCATGAAAGAAATAACAGTTCAGCAGCTCAAGGAAATGATGGATAATAAAGAGGACTTCCAACTCATAGATGTAAGAGAGCAGAACGAATATGACTTTGTCAATCTTGATGGAGAGCTTATTCCTGTGGGCCAATTCATGGACAATATAGATAAGGTCGCTACGGATAAGAAAGTGATAGTCCACTGCAGATCAGGAGCCCGAAGCGCTAATGCAATTATGGTATTGCAAGCTCAAGAAGGCGGATACGATAACCTATACAATCTTAAGGGAGGCATCCTCGCTTGGTCTGATCAGATAGATCCTTCTAAGCCCAAATATTAAGCCTTACCAGATATTAACTTCGGGCTCTATCTTGATGTCGAATCTCTCAGATACATCTTTTTGAATCGCTTGAGCTACAGCTCTGACCTCACTGCCCGTTGCATTACCATGATTGACGATAACAAGCGCTTGATTCTTATAAGTACCCGTATTACCTATGACTCTACCCTTCCATCCACATTGATCTATCAGCCATCCAGCAGCTAACTTGACATCAGCTCCTGCAGGATAATTAGGCATATCTGGATGTGATGATTGTAACTTTATAAATTTGTCCTTACTGATAATCGGATTCTTAAAGAAACTTCCAGCATTACCTACAACCTTAGGATCTGGCAACTTAGATTGTCTTATATGAGTCACAACCTCGCTGACATCCTTAATGCTCGGATCTGATATTCCTCTATCCTCTAGCTCACTGCTTATAGCGCCGTAGCTTGTATTGATGATGTGATGATCGGGCTTAGTGAGTTGTAGTATTATGTCTGTGATGACATATTTATCTTTCCACTTAGTCTTAAAATTACTTGTCCTATATCCGAAATCACACTCTTGATTATGGAAGAACTTTATGACTCCATGCTCTCTATCGTACGCCTTGACAGTATGCAAGACATCTTTTATCTCGATACCATAGGCGCCTATATTCTGTATAGGAGCAGCACCACACTTCCCGGGTATCAGAGACAGGTTCTCTATCCCTCCATATCCATTATCTACAGCCCAGAGTACAGCATCATGCCATGTCTCTCCAGCGGCGATATTGACTAACACGTAGTCCTCAGAATCTTTGACTATATGGTAACCTTTGTTATTAATATTGAATACTGGTAAGTGGATATCTTGAGTGAGAAGGACATTACTGCCGCCTCCTAAGATCTTAATCTCAGTATCTTTCCACTGATCTAAATAGTAGAAGTCTTCTTCACTATTGACCTGGATTAGAGTATCCAAGGCAACATCTATCCCAAATGTTGTCAGTGGCTGAGCGGATACATTATTAGTAATGATCACTTATCAGAGATATTGAAATTGCACAAAAAAATTAAAGCTGTGACGCAGGGTCATCAATCTTAGCAAGCTTAAGGAAGTTAAGGTCAAATTGCAATCCTACATTGAGAGAATTAGCCCCATCAAAATCTGGATTCCATCCATATCTGACAAAGAACTGAGCTCCGAAACCTGTTAAGCCAAATCCGTATCCAGCCTGTATCACATAGGTCCTATAGAATCCACGAGATACACCTTGATCTTCAAAACTATTAGCTAGATAATAGAGCTCTGTCTTATTCCACTGAAGCCCCCCACCCATACTAAGGCCGAATCTTCCTTCTTTATTTAATCCTGAAAGTCCTGCAAAATTTAACTTAGCAAGCAATGGGAATGATACATTTCCTAAGCCCTTGTAATCTGGCAAGGCTAAGCCTAGTATACCAAGATTAGCATATGTCTCTACTGATAAGGAAACCTTCTCACCACCTACCCATATTTTAGGTCCTAATCCGAGATTAAGTAATACGGAGCCATTAGCATTATGTGCTATACTGTCTGAGGGATTAGCATATCGATTATATAAGTCATTAGTTATAGTCATGCCAATCCCAAACTGCCCTTGAGCAGAGATAGCTGAGAATAATATAACGACACTAATTACAACTGTTTTTAAAACTATTTTCATTGGTATTTTTTGTATTGATCAGAACTTTTATCTATGGGTAATGTATTCTTATGCTCCTCCTGTAATCTTAAAGACAATACGTCCGCAAGTCTCTTCCTTATCCGATTTCTTAAACCAGAATTCTTTTGACTTCCTAACTGCAAGTGATACAAGACTCTGCGTAGATATAGAAGAATCGTTCTTGTTATACTCTGCACTTGTTACCTTTCCGTTAGCATTGACACATACATCTACACTTACTTCTCCTGACTTATCAGACAGTATCAGTATGTTAGGCTGATCCAGTATAGCTCGACCACCTAATCCATTCTTTATCTCTATAGTCAGATCTTCATCTACATATATTTCGTTGACACTCGTATCTGGCTTATCTTCTTCCTTTTCTTCTAC
>CALLAG010000118.1 GCA_938002705.1 uncultured Saprospiraceae bacterium
TGATTGCCATTGAGTTGAAAGCCTGAAAAGTTAGGTACTTCTGGTCTGTCTGGATCCAAGGTGTCTACCTCGAATGTACTACCATCACGATCAACCATACTACCGAAAACTGTAACATTAAGATTATTAGCTACACCTAATGTTGCCGCAACACCACGATGATATCCGCCTTCTAATACTGAGTTATATGGCCTTACAGCTCTACCACCTTTCCTTACATTACTTACAAATGCGCCTTTACGTCCACCGAAATCATTATGAGCAATAAGGCCTTGCCCCATACTTACGGTGTAGTCTCCTATTGCTAATTCTTTGAGCAGCGAGCTGTAATCTTTAAGATAATAATGGAATGACATATAGTCGAATCCAGCATTATTACGTGACTTGAATAGTTCTTCTCCTGAGTCTTTTTCAAGTATGATACCCATTCTCTGATTAACAGAAAAATTGTTGCGCCATCTTACAAGAACCCTGTTCTTATCACCAGCATATGCTGTCTTTCCTTCCTCATCTGGTATGAAGCCTTTTTTATCTTCTACGAACTGGCTCCACTTAACGAATACTGTATTATCACTCTTGCTTAGCATTTCAGTTATACTAAGATTGAGTTTTTCTGAGTCTGTAACTTTTAGGAAATACTGCAGTATTCTGATAAGCTCTAAGCCAAAGCTTGGGATAGATTGCAGCTCTTCTATTCTTATGAAATCACCATATTTTGATCTGTGATTAAGGATCTCATTAATCTGTATATCTGAGAGGAGGCCTAACTCTGTGAGCTCTTCGTAAGTAGCATTATTGATATTAAGTGGAGTCGTATAGTATATCAGAAGTCGTTCGTATAGATTAAGCAGGTCTGCTTCGTCAGCATCTTCTTCTATATATGATTCTAATTGATCTATAATCTCTTGTGGGATATCTACTTGTGCTATGCCGTTTGTGGCCCATAATATGATGACAAATAGAATTATATATTTCACTTCGGTAATTGCTTTATAAGCTTTTCGACACTTGTATTGTATAGTAGACTCTGGCACCAATTCTCATAATCATAATATATAAAAGCCAGTTTTTCATATTGCTGCCCTCTTAACGTACTCAGTCTATTACGCAATTTACTAATATCATCATCTAATCCAAAATTCATTGCACGAGATGCTTTCTTGAGAAAATTTAAGATCAGTTCTACAGCTGTATTACTCTGTTTTTGGATAGTGAATTCTGACCTTATTGATTCTATCATATTCTCTACTAACTGAAAATTATTAAGTCTGAAGTGACACATTATGTGTAACAATCTACTGTAAGGCCCTATGTCTTTCTTGAGATAACTGCTACTCTGTGCTATTATATTATTGCAGTAATCTATCGCCTTATCATAGTTACCTATGTAAGAATATAGGCTCGCAATCTTATAGTGGAAGATGTTATACCTATGCTGATCTATCTGATTACCGTATAGGGCTTCTCCGTCCTTTATCTCATTGACTATCTTATTTAGCGAACTGTATTTATTGTTCATTACCATATGATTAAGTCGTGCATTATTATAGTAGCTATAGTCTATCATAAGATGCACTCGTGAGAATTCTTGAAGATTGTTCTTTCTGAATGAAGTTAGTATAGCATACCAGAAATTGTATTTATCTTTTCTTTCTAAGTAAAAGCTATATATCAATACATAATGTAGACCTTTCAGATAATTGCTATAATCATGGCTAATAAGTGATCTGTCTCTATGATAGCATTCTATCCAGCTGACAGCATGCTTATAACAGAAATGAAAATTGAGATTAGCGTGATGATACCATAGGTGACATTGGTGCCATAGAATTTGCTCACTGAGTCTGAGCTTCTTCTTGTTAAGCGCTGGAAGATTAGAGTAGAAATAAGCTTTATACAACTCGGTATCTCTTTCATCACGTGCATAATTGACTTTGATATATAGACCATGGATCTTAAGATATAGATTGGATAGTGTACCTCTAATATTGATCTTATCATTGATCTCTTCAGACTTATTGATTAATGTCTCCATCTTGTTTTTGACATTACGAGATCGTGTGATAAATTTAGATTCTATTCTCTTCTGTAGCTCTATCATTTCTATGAGTAGGAGAGACTCATGCTTTTCTATGGCTATAGGTTTTATTTTATCTATGAGTAATGAGCTTTGCTTATGCAGTCCCTTATCGAATAGTATGTGAGCATGATCTCCTAATTCTTTGAGTTGATACTTATAATCCTTATTAGCGGAGTTAATTCTTAATGACTTAAGGATGAGGCCGTACAGGTTCCTCTTTAGATTAGCATACTGCAGTGACTTAAGGTTTAATTTGTCTTTATAGAAGTTTTCGTCCCTATTAGGATACTTATCTATGAGGTCAAATAGTTGAATGTACATCTTATCAGAACTACTTGACTGTCGTGTACTCTGTAGCTTAAATAGCCTCTTCTCAGACTTCTCCAGAACTTGTATTAATTCAATTATAGACTCTATTTTAGCTATGGGCATAACATCTAATATTAGATTAAATTATTGTATATCAGTATTTTATATACTACATATACATATTGGATACTACAAGGTATTATATATAAAAATTAAAATCTATGAATTATGCTCTTATTTTCGCAATCAAATAAAATACTACTAATCATGGGAAAATTAAAATTAGAATACATCTGGCTTGATGGTGGAGATCCTACTCAGAAAATGAGGAGTAAAACCAAAGTCATAGATGCTAAAAAGTACAAAGGTACGCCTAAGAGCCTACCAGTATGGTCATTCGATGGATCGAGTACTAATCAGGCCAAAGGCAATTCTTCAGATTGTCTGCTTAAGCCAGTGAGAGTATTTAAAGATCCTGCAAGAATAGATGGCTTATTAGTCATGTGTGAAGTTCTTAATTCTGATGGTACACCACATGCTTCTAACGGAAGAGCTACTATAGATGATGATGATAATGACTTCTGGTTCGGATA
Source organism: uncultured Saprospiraceae bacterium (assembly GCA_938002705.1). Taxonomy (GTDB): domain Bacteria; phylum Bacteroidota; class Bacteroidia; order Chitinophagales; family Saprospiraceae; genus RFSX01. The sequence goes on from CALLAG010000118.1 coordinate 2,983, forward strand.
TGAGCAAGAATATACTTTCTGGGATCTTGATCACCATACACCATTAGGATTTCCTACAAGAGGGTACTACCCAGAGCCACAAGGTCCTTACTATTGTTCTGTGGGTTCTGAGTACAGTGTAGGTCGTGAGATCGTAGAAAAGCACTTAGATCTATGTATCGCTGCAGAAATCAATATCGAAGGTGTCAATGCTGAGGTTATGAAAGGGCAGTGGGAATATCAAGTGTTTGCTAAAGGTGCTAAGGAAGCCGGCGATCAATTATGGGTAGCAAGATACCTTATGGAAAGAGTAGGAGAAGAATATGGCGTAAGAATCAATCTTGATCCTAAGCCAGTAGAAGGAGATTGGAATGGATCAGGGATGCATGCTAACTTCTCTAATACGCCTCTAAGAACATCTGGTAAGAAAAAAGTATTCGAAGATATCTGCGAATTATTTAAGCCAAAAGCTGCAATCAAAGCTGCCATCGCTAATTATGGAGCAGATAATGAAAAGAGACTAACTGGAAAGCATGAGACTCAAGCAATAGATAAATTTTCTTACGGAGTATCTGATAGGGGAGCATCTATAAGAATTCCTATCGCTGCTGTAGAGAACAAGTGGAAGGGATGGTTAGAAGACAGAAGACCAGCATCTAATGCAGATCCATATAAAGTGGCATCAGTGATAATAAAAACTGTAAAAGGAGGGTTCAAGAAGTAATCCAACTAAATACAAATAAACTCATTCTCTTGAGGCTGCTTTACCTAAAGTAGCCTCTTTTTTTTATAAAATATATAAATCAGAGAATCGATATTATCGACATTAATATGGATCATTATCAGACTTAGATAAGTATAGAATGACCATACCGCCAAACATAAGCACCAACTTAACTACGATACCTAACGGCCCGTCAATCTTATCCAGAAAGGCAAGGAAAGTGAAGCTGACATTAACCAGCATAAAAATAAGTGAGAGAAAACCTATCGCAAACATTGCGAATCCCACAAGTGACATGAGTGATCGTTTATTCATTGCACAATGATATATAAAAAGCGAAACATAAGCTTTAATAATAAGTTTAGAAACAATATTAATTTTGACGAAAGTCAGACCTTACAAACACTATGACTATGCCTAAATATAGACTTCTTACTTCTGAAGAATTAGATTTATTCGAAAAGGAATTTATTGATTATCTGGTCGTCAATACTATAACAGCTGATGATTGGGTCAAAATAAAAACCACAGATAAAGAAAAAGCAAGTAAGATTCTATCCCTCTTCAGTGATGTCATACTTGAGAAGGTCCTGCGCCAAACCCATTATGTCAAGAAAATAAATCATGATTCTATCATTTGTTTCCATTTTCAAGCTGAGCATATTATTATGATCGGTATACAATCCAGTGATAAAAGAGACATTTCTGCATATATCAAAGGAGAGATATCAGACCTGTCTGGTGTAGAGCTTCTCACCTCCTCCAAGACATATACCAAACAAAGAGAATTAGAATTATTCGATATGATTTCCAAAGGTGCAGTCATATCTGATGGACAAATGTATAAGAAGCTAATGCTATTATCTGCCGAAAATGCTCAATAGAACTGTTATTATGGATTACAGAGACTTTAAAATCAAAAATTAGTCATATCAGCCTTTGATTATTGAGGAATTGACATTTTTTCATCACTTTTGCGAGCAGTGAGACTATCCGAGAAAGAAATATCAGAAATCAAAGACCTTATTGCGTTTCCAAAGAACGTAGCTATCATCACCCACAGAAACCCTGATGGTGATGCATTAGGCTCCAGCTTAGGATTAAGGTTCTTTTTAGAGAAGTACAATCATAATATTAAAGTCATACTTCCGAGTGAGTATCCTGCGACATTCCAGTACCTACATGGTATTGAGGATTGTGTGGTGTATGATCTTAAGCAAGAAGAGACGGCTAAGATTTTTAAGAATGCAGATATTATATTTTGTCTTGATTTTAATGCATTAGATAGAGTGGATAAGATAGGTCCCCTAATAGAGGACGCTCGTGCTAAGAAGATACTCATAGATCACCACTTAGACCCTGAGCCATTTGTAGATTATACCTACTCAGATACAGGTGCCAGTTCTACATGTGAGATGATCCATCAGTTTATCCATCAGTTAGGAGCTATCGATAAGTTAGATGCTGGCATAGGAGAGGCTTTATTTACAGGCATAATTACGGATACGGGCTCATTTAAGTATAGTACTAATCCAGCAACCTATAAAGTCGCTGCTGAGCTCAAGGAAGTCGGTGTAGATGACTACACATTACAGGACAAAATATTCAACACTCTTACCGAGAAGCAACTTAAGTTACTAGGTCATGCTCTGGTAAATAGGATGGAAGTCATCCCCGGCATGGGAGCAGGGATAATCGCATTGACTAAGCAAGATTATTTTGACTACGATATACAGAGAGGAGATACAGAGGGTATAGTCAATTTCATACTTATGATGGATGGGATCAAGGTAGCCGCATTCATGAGAGAGCAACCTACTATCGTCAAGATGTCGTTCCGATCTAAAGGGGATATATCTGTCCAAGCACTGGCCCGTGATCACTTCAGGGGAGGAGGACATAAGAATGCATCAGGAGGTGCCGCTTACGCTAAATTAGAAGATGTCATCGAGCGATTCAAATCAGTACTTCCTAAGTACCTATAGACATAGAATAAATTTTTTATAAAAAATACGATCTAATATCATGAAATACGTATCACTTCTTATTTTCATTCTTCTTGTATCATGCACAACTGACTCTGGTTGGGACAAGCTACCTAATGGTTATGAGTATGTCCTACATACATCATCAGGTAAGCCAAATCCCAAGAAAGGTGAAGTCGTAATACTAGACTTAGAAGTCATAGACGATCAGGGTAAGACATTAGATAATTCTCGTGATGCTAAGCAGAAGCCCTCATTTGTCATACCTATGGAAGACTCCGAAGAACTCCGAAGAAACCCTCTCATAGGCTTAGTCGCTCTTATGGCAGAAGGTGATAGCGCCACAGTGAGAGTTCCTCTTGATTCATTGCCTAATGCACCGGCAACATTCCAGCATAGTTCTTATCTGGATTATGTGCTACGTGTATATACTGTACAAGACGCAGAGCTCTATGCAGAACAACAAAAAACAATACAAGAAAGACAACTGGCCAGATATACAGCTGATGCCGAAAAAGTCTTTAACGCATATACCGAGAACACATTGGACGCTACTGAGACAGTGCTGCCGTCAGGCATTAAAGTAGCATTAATAAAAGATACAAAAAAAGAAAAACCTCAACCTGGAGATATGGTCAGTGTCAATTACTACGGATTCTTCAGAGATGGAAGTTCATTTGATAATTCTTACCGAGCTGGCAGACCATTCTCATTTACTATAGGACAAGGAGGAGCTATCAGGGGTTGGCAATTAGGTATACCTGAGATTCCATTAGGTGGTACAGCCGTATTAGACATACCATACGAATATGCATATGGTGCACAAGGAAATCCGCCAGTTATACCACCACAGTCTGATCTCATTTTCTTTGTAGAGTTAGAAAATATTATAAAAGGAAAATAAACCAAGGACAATATGACCTCTGAGCAACTCAAAGAATTGCAAGATCGTATGGCGTCGTTAAGGAGCTATCTTTGACGTCGATAATCGATTACACAAAATAGAAGATAAAGAGCAGCAATCTGCAGATCCCAACTTCTGGAATGACCCTACAGCTGCGGAAGCATTGATGAGGGATCTTAAAGGGCACAAGCAGTGGGTAGAAAAATTCAACAAAGTCAAGCTAGAAATAGAAGAGCTTGAAGTATTGTCAGAATTTCAAGCTGAAGGAGAATCTTCAGAAGCGGAAGTTAATGCCCAGTACGAAAAAGCATTGTATACCTTAGAAGATGTAGAATTCCGCAGCACATTAGATCAGGAAGAAGATGAGTTGTCATGCCTCCTTGAGATCAATGCCGGTGCAGGCGGTACTGAGGCATGTGACTGGGCGGAGATGCTCTACAGAATGTATCTCATGTATGGAGAGAAAGCTGGCTATAAAGTTAAAGAGCTAAACCGTGTACAAGGAGATGTAGCTGGTGTCAAATCTGTGACATTAGAACTCGGTGGAGACTATGCCTATGGTATGCTTAAAGGGGAGAATGGAGTACACAGACTCGTAAGGGTAAGTCCTTATAACTCTCAGGGCAAACGTATGACTTCTTTTGCCTCCGTATTCGTCCATCCAGTTATAGATAATAGAATAGAAATAGATGTCAACCCATCAGACTGCTCTTGGGATACTTTCCGAGCAAGTGGAGCAGGTGGACAACACGTTAACAAAACGGAATCTGCAGTCAGAGTACGCCATGCTCCGTCAGGTATCGTCGTAGAGTGCCAAGCAGAGAGAAGTCAGCATATGAATAAGGAAAAAGCCTTAGAGATGCTGAAGTCAAGACTTTATGAGAAAGCACTGGAAGAAAAACGTGCAGCTAAACAAGAAACAGAAGCAGGCAAAATGAAAAACGAATGGGGGAGCCAGATAAGATCTTATGTACTGGACGACCGAAGAGTCAAAGACCATCGAACTCACTTCGAAAATAGAAATACAGATGCCGTACTAGACGGTGATATAGAAGGCTTTCTTAAGGCATTCTTAATGTGGGATGG
>CALLAG010000119.1 GCA_938002705.1 uncultured Saprospiraceae bacterium
CTCGCTTAGCCACCAATTATCCTAATGTCAATAAAATCCCGAAGGGATGAAATGATTATAGCCACTATGAATTGAGTATATATAACCTCGAAGAGGTGACATGATGGTCCTTATGAGAAGTCCTAATATTGCTAGGGGATCATATTCTTATAACGTTGAGCAAGTCTGATCTTGTCCATTATGCAATCTTAGAAATATGCCTGTATTAATCTTGGTCTCGCTTAGCCACCAATTATCCTAATGTCAATAAAATCCTGAAGGGATGAAATGATTATAGCCGCTATGAATGGAGTATATATAACCTCGAAGAGTTGACATGATACCTTGTAAAATGTGTCCAAAAACTACTGTAAGAAGGGATTATGTTTCTTCTCTGCCCCTATGGTTGTAGATGGACCATGTCCGCAGTATACTTTTACATCGTCACCCAGAGGTAATAATTTGTCAGTGATACTTGCTATGAGTGTAGCATGATCTCCACCAGGAAGATCTGTTCTACCTATACTACCTTGGAATAAGACATCACCAGCAATTAGCTGGTTAGACGATCTATGATAGAATGATATAGAGGCGGGAGAATGTCCAGGCGTATATAGTACTTCTAATTCGGTATTTCCAAACTTAAGAACATCGCCTTCATCAAGATACTCTGCAATGTTAGGAGAGGGCTTATAGGCTATGCCATACATACGTGCTACATTTTCCATATTATCCAGAACTATCTGTTCTCCTTTGTGAGAGATGAGTGGCAGACTGTATTTTTCGGCTATGAACTTATTACCTAAGACATGATCTATATGACAATGTGTGTTGACTAATTTGACAGGCGTAAGATTATTAGATTCTATATAGTCGATAAGTTGTGATTCTTCATCAGGGGTATTACAACCAGGGTCTATGATACAGCATTGTCCACTATCATCAGATAGTACGTAAGTGTTTTCAGAAAAATCGTTGAATGTAAAAGAAGCTATGTTCATTTTTGTTTTTTTTGAAATACGTAGGACAAGTATACAGATTATTTATTGACAACAGAAACACCCCAATCTGCTATAGACTGCACTATTGGGATTAGTGTCTTTCCAAATTCTGTGTATGAATACTCCACTTTTAAAGGAGGCTTTGACGTGTATACTTTTCTATTTATAATTCCGTCGTCTTCCAGTGTTTTAAGCTGTAAGCTTAGTGTACGTTCTGTCACAGATGGCATAGCTTTCCTCAGTTCGTTATATCTAAGGGTTCCTTCTATGAGATGATATAAAATGACGGTTTTCCACTTACCACCTATGACTCCCATTGTCAAGCTTGTACAGCAAGGATATTCCTTATGGTTAAATTTATACATCATCTAAATATATTTATACTATACTTTTCGACCGTTATTGTAAAGGTAAGTTACTATACTTACTTTTGCAACTATAAAAAATATAGTATAAATAATAAATACAATGAGTAACGAAATATTATCAGCAGAAGACATCATTAAAGCGTTTCAATTCAGACATGCTACCAAAGAATTTGACAAGACAAAGAAGTTGTCAAAAGAACAAATCGACTTTATTCTACAGACTGCTAACTTATCACCAAGTTCTTTTGGGTTTGAGCCTTGGCACTTTATAGTCGTACAAGATGAGCAGTTAAGAGAGTCGTTAAAGCCTGTAGCATGGGGTGCTCCGGTAAAGCTTGATACAGCGAGTCATTTCATATTAGGACTAAGTATGAAAGCACCTATGACAAAATGGGATTCTGAGTATGTTATGCATATGATGAAGGAAGTAAAGCAAATGCCACCAGATGTCATAGAGATGTATTCTAAGTTTTATAGAGGGTTTCAAGAAAGTGATTTTGATCTAGACACAGATAAGAAACTATTTGATTGGGCTTCTAAGCAGACGTACATAGCACTAGCTAATATGATGACGGCAGCGGCACTAAGAGGAATCGATAGTTGCCCGATAGAGGGATTTCACCAAGAGAAAACTGAAACGCTATTAAAGGAGAAATTCGGTGTCGATACGGATAAGTACGGCCTTTCTTATATGGTAGCATTTGGATATAGAAAAGAAGATCCTGCACATCCTAAGACAAGAAGAAATATAGAAGAGATCGTTACTTGGAAGTAAATAATAAAAGTCAATTATGTAAAGGATAAAGGGGGAAGTATTATCTCGATAAAAGATATTACTTCTTCCTATCTATGACGAAATTAACGAGATCTCGCATGGCGTCTTTGGCGTCAGAAGAAGGAAAGCTATCCAGTGTGGTGAGAGCTTTGTTTTTGTAATCATGCATAGCAGCTTCGGCATATTCGAGACCTCCTTTATCTATGACAAACTGTATGACTTCTTTGATGACTTTAGGCTTGGTAGAGTGTTTTTTGATGCTCTGTATGACGTGTCTTTTTTCTGACTTATCAGATTGTGACAATGCATAGATGAGAGGAAGTGTCATCTTTTTCTCTTTGATATCTATACCACGAGGCTTACCGATAGAAGCTGTACCATAATCAAAGAGATCATCCTTAATCTGAAATGCAATACCTATTGTCTCACCGAACTCTTTCATCATTTCTATCGTAGACTTATCATCTGTAACCGAAGCAGTACCGGCTCCACATGCTGAGGCAATCAGGGAAGCGGTTTTTTGCCTTATGATATCGTAATAGACGCTTTCATCTATATCCAGTTTTCTCGCTTTTTCTATCTGTAGAAGTTCGCCTTCACTCATCTCTTTGACAGCATTAGATACAATCTTAAGGATATCAAATTCGTCATTGTCTAAGGCGAGCAATAGCCCTTTGGATAGTAGATAATCTCCTACCAGAACGGCGATCTTATTTTTCCATAGTGCATTAATGGAGAAAAAACCTCTTCTCTCATTAGAATCATCTACAACATCGTCATGTACAAGGGTTGCAGTATGGAGTAATTCTATTAATGAAGCAGCATTATATGTCGAAGGATTCACATCTCCCCAGATTTTGGCACTTAGAAATACGAATACGGGTCTAACTTGCTTGCCTTTGCGCTGGACGATGTAGTATGTTATCTTGTCTAATAATGGAACATTAGACTTCATTGACTGCCTAAAATGCTTCTCAAAGCGTACCAGGTCCTCAGCTACGGGGTCCTTAATTGAGGCAAGTGGAGAAGCGTTCATAAACATAATGCGCAAATTAAGTCATTAGTTAGGAATGGAACATATAATGGATGTAAAAGTTGTGATTAAGTGAATCCACATAAGTGCCAATAAACGAATGTCGTATTTAATACTCAATTTTGCATAGTTAAGATTTAATAATAATATTTACTGCTAATTTCAAATTTAACAACAAAAAATTGCCCTTGTTGGTATAAAGCAGTAATTTGTATTTTCATTAGTAAACTAAAACCAATCATTATGACAAGGTATATAATATTCATATTTATCCACCTAATAACTCTTTCAACATATGCGCAAGAGGTAAATTTAAATACATTCCATCAAAAATGTCAAGAGTCGTATCTTCAGTTTCAAGAAGATGAAAATTTATTACAATATTTAATTTCTTCAAACACAAATATGTCAAGTAGGTATAGTGAACCATATCTTGGGATATTGGAGGTATCGATAATATATTAAGCTCTTTAGAGATAGGCGAAGGACAAGAACTTAGATATGCGAAGGCTCAAAGAAGCAGGCTCAATGAGGATTTAATATATCTTACATATGATCATTATTTTAATAATGTAAAAGTAGTCGGATCAAGACTTAAAATAGTAGTTGAATCAGATGAATCGTTTGCTCCAGGACCAGGTGACGGTCCTGTTGGCCCACCAATTGGTCCTTGTGATAAACTACACATGATAAGCCCGAAGGTTATAAATGTAGAAAAAGCATTGAATACAGATCATTTCCCAGAAAGTACAATTTTATCAAACTTGAACTTAACAGAGTTGCCTACCAGCATTGAAATGGGAATATATCACAATCTGTATAATGAATGTGGAACAAACCTACTTTATAAGATTAATGATAAATCTAATTCTCGCAAAATATTTGTAGACGCTGAGACGGGTCAAGTAATAAAGGAGATATCATCTATTTTAGGTATAATGGCTCCAGTAGAGCGTTATGGCGATAGTAACGGTATGGTAGACTTAGATGACAGAACATTTAATGGTACTACCGAACTTATTTCTAACGATGGGCAAATAAATACACATGATTTTGGAGGTGTTGTTTTTCCTGATGACTTTCAAGATTTATCAGTCAATGATTTTTCAGTTAATCAAATTCCGACCACATCCAATTCTGTTTGGACATTGAATGAATCTATTGATGATGTATATCAAGCTCACTTTGTGATTCAAGACCTTATACCAGTGTTTAGCGATCACATAATGGATTTTGACAGATTTGACAGAATAAATGTAGCAGCTAATATGATAGGAGGTAACGATAATGGTGCATATGCTGCAGCACACTTAGAAGATAATGAGGGATATATTTGGTTTGGCTCTCGTCCAAATGGAACATCTTGCGCAATATTTGATATTGGTGCTCATGAATTAGGACACATTGTAAGTAATGAACTTGGGTTAGATTATGCGACCAACCAGTCCCTAACTTTAAATGAAATGATGTCAGATATTTATTCTGTTTATATAATGTACAAAAAGACTGGAATATTAGATTGGATAATAGGAGAGGAAATAGGTGGTTTCGGCATTAGAGATATGTCAACCTTAGAGAGTTGTATAATAAATACAACCTATCTTTCACTGGCTCAAACAAACCAAGTTGTTTATTCTGTTGCCGATAATTTACACTATATATTTTATTTATTAGTTGAGGGTGGATATGGAATTGAACCAATTGAAATTGAAACGGTCATGGATTTATTTATGGAAACTTCAGCTAATGTAGGTGAGAACCCTACAATATTAGAATTTTTAAATGGAATGTTAGAAATTGCAACAAACACATTAGATCCTTGTCAGCTTATATCTATCAAGAATGCATGGGATGAAGTAATATGTGAATATGCTCCTAATACTAATACGCAAAATGCTAATGCTGCTTTTGTAATGCTTTCTGATAGAATAAATGAAATAAAAGGTGAAAATTGTCACATCACCCTTAAAGGACCAGATTTTGTTTGTGAGGAACACCAGTCTTTATCAATATTTATAGACGGAGGTGTATCTGGATCATTTTTTGATTGGAGAATAATAGGTAATAATAGTACAGGTTTTGGTACATACAATGGAAGCCTTCAAGGAAATTCTCAGACAGGTGGTAATTCATTAGAACTGAATAAGTTCCCTAAATTTCCATATTACCCACAAACTATTACGATACAAGTTTATGATTATGGCACTAAGCGAAAAATAGAAAAAAAAGTTACTATAATAGACTGTGATGGTCTTGACCCAGATTGTGAAACATATTATTCTTTAGACGGCCAAGTTATTAATGATTCTACATTAGAGACAAAAATTGAAAGGATAATACAAACAATTCAAGTTTTTGACTTAAGTGGAAAAAAGGTATTTGAGGGCACAATTAACTCTACATTGTCTATTGATTATAATGGCTTGCTAATATTTACCTATTATGATAAAACTAATAACCATGTTAAGTCTGAGGTTAAGTACTACAGTAATTCCAATATTTTAAATCGATGAAGAAACTAACATATATCATTGTTATCTTAATATCAATTAATGCAGACGCTCAATTTTCAATAGCTCCGCAGATTGGTTTATCATACAGTAATTTTTGTGTAATATGTTTTGATGGTATTATAGAAGAACGTCAACAAGCAAAAACATTTCCTTCAATTGGAGTAAGGCTCAACTATCAATTGAAGAGAGTATTATTCAGTGGAGAGTATAATATTCACAAAAAAAATCAATTTGATATAGAGATTACCGGACCTATTTTCTGCCCACCTGTATTCTATAAAGTGAGTAATAAAGAAATGGGGTTATCTTGTTCTTATAATCTTATAAGGAATTTATTTGTGGGCGTAGGAGCTAGGTTGTGGGTTTATAACAATATAGAATCTTTAAAAGGCTTTCGTGCTGAACGTTTTGAATACACTAGCACCTATGCATCATTAATGGCTTCCTATCTGATTAATAATGTAAGGTTAGAATTATCAATTTCAAGGTATCTTTCCGTAATTGGTAAATCGGAGGATATTGCTTTTAATGAAATTTTGAGAGCTCCAGAAATATTAAGCTTCAAAGTCGGTTATAATATTCAGTTTAATAAGAAAGACAATAGCAAATAAGAAACTAAGAGAGATCAACAAAATGTTGGTCTCTTTTTTGTTTTGAGCCACATTACAGATTATAGCTATATATAAGTCGATACTATAATCTAAATCCTATCTTTGTAGCCTAATTAATAGGTAACATGTACAGAACACATAATTGCGGAGAATTAAGAGCAGATCATATTGGTCAAACCATTACATTATCTGGATGGGTCCAAAAAAGTAGAGACCTTGGAGGTCTGACATTTGTAGATATCAGAGACAGATATGGCATCACTCAGTTGGTGTTTAATATGGATGAGAAGCCAGAGTTAACCGCGGAAGCGAGAAAGCTGGGTCGAGAGTTTGTCATTATGACAACAGGTATCGTCAGAGAGCGTAGTAGTAAGAATGCGAATAGAGAGACAGGGGATATCGAAATAGACGTGACAGAGCTGAAGATATTGAATGTCTCTAAGACACCACCATTTACAATAGAAGATGAAACAGACGGGGGCGAAGACCTTCGCCTTAAATATAGATACTTAGACTTAAGAAGGGGTCCTATTCAGCATAACTTGTTTTTCAGAAGTAAACTTGCTGTTGAAACAAGAAAGTATCTCAGTGATGTCGGCTTCATAGAGGTAGAGACGCCCAACTTGATTAAGAGTACACCAGAGGGGGCCAGAGATTTTGTAGTCCCATCGAGAATGAATCCAGGAGAGTTCTATGCATTGCCACAATCTCCACAGACATTTAAGCAATTATTGATGGTAGGTGGTATAGATAAGTATTTTCAGATCGTAAAATGCTTCCGTGATGAAGACCTTAGAGCAGATCGCCAGCCAGAATTTACACAAATAGATTGCGAGATGTCATTCGTGACAAGAGATCAGATATTAGATACATTTGAGGGCTTGACTAAGAATCTTTTTGAGAAGATGTTGGATGTGAAGTTGTCTGACTTTCCTAAGATGCCTTATGATGAGGCGATGGAAAGATATGGTAGTGATAAGCCAGATACGAGATTTGCAATGGAGCTGGTAGAGTTGACTGATTTGACGAGAGGTAAGGATTTTCCAGTATTTGACGATGTAGAATATATAGCAGGAATACGAGCTGAAGGGATAGCAGATTCTTATTCTAATAAAGATCTTAAGAAGCTAACGGAATGGCTACAGCGACCACAGATAGGATGTAAAGGTCTTGTCTATGTAAAAATAAATGAAGACGGATCACTCAAGTCAACGGTAGGTAAATTCTACGATGATTCGACACTACAAACGTGGGTAGATAAAATGGGTGGACAGAAAGGTGATATCCTTCTTGTCTTATGTGGTGAGAAAGAAAAAACTCAAAAACAACTCAACGAACTTCGATTAGAGATGGCGAGAAACTTAGGACTAATGAATCCTAAAGTATTCAATCCATTATGGGTTGTTGACTTCCCTCTATTAGAGTGGGATGAGGACTCAGAGCGATTCCATGCGATGCATCATCCATTTACAGCTCCTAAGACGGAAGAGATAGGAAGAATGCTCAACGGTGATCATGAGACAATGAAGTCACTTAAGGCTGATGCTTATGATCTTGTCATCAATGGTGTAGAGATCGGTGGAGGTTCTATCAGAATCCATGACAGGGAGTTACAATCTAAGAACTTTGATCTCTTAGGATTCTCTAAGGAAGATGCGGAAGAGCAATTCGGTTTTTTAATGGGAGCGTTTGAGTATGGAGCACCGCCACATGGTGGTATCGCTTTCGGTTTTGATAGATTAAATGCTGTTATGAATGGTCAGAACTCTATCAGAGATTTCATCGCATTCCCTAAGAACTCAAGTGGTCGCGATATAATGATCGATGCACCATCTCGTGTAGACAATGCACAATTAGATGAATTGAGTTTGTCGTTAAAAGAAATCA
>CALLAG010000120.1 GCA_938002705.1 uncultured Saprospiraceae bacterium
CATGTAGTGGATGATAATGGGGTAGTACAAGAAATACACTGCACTTACTTTCCAGAAAGTAAGAGTGGACAAGACAACTCTGGTATCAAAGCGAAGGGTGTACTGCACTGGGTAGATTGTAATACTGCAGTAGATCTGGAATTAAGACTTTACGATCGTCTATTCACTGATCCGACACCGGACAAGCATGAAGGTGTAGATTATCTGGACTTTTATAATAGAGAATCTCTTGAGATAGTCACGACGGCTAAGGCCGAAAAGTATCTAAAAGAAGTAGGGGATACAGAGCCGCTACAGTTTATGCGTAAGGGATACTTTATCAAAGACAAAGACTCTACTGATGATAAGTTAGTCTTCAATAGAACGATAAGTCTGAAAGACAGCTGGGCTAAGATGCAAAAGAAAAAGAAGTAAAGAGCATACATAGCCTATGGGTATAATAAAGAGACAGAGTATTAAATCTACCATCGTTAATTATGTCGGTGTCATAGTGGGTGCTTTAGCTATCTTCTTTGTGTATCCACTTAATAAAGATATATATGGTTATGCCCAGTTTTTATATAACACAGCCTCCCTTCTTATTCCTTTAGGGACGTTAGGTGCTTTGTCTATAATCGTTAGATATTTTCCAAAATTTAATGTTGAATCATCCTCTAATTATAATGGATTTCTGAGTTTAGTATTACTTGTACTAACTGTAGCTTACGCTATCTTCATAGGATTATGGTATCTCTTTAATGATTCTTTTCTGTGGCTATTAGATAGTATTCAATTAGATGCTTCCAAGATTTCTGATAATGAATTCTATATCCTGATGTTATTGGGATGTCTTATATTATTGAATTTTTTCACTTACCAATCGATTAACCGATTAAGAATAGTCGTACCTAACATTATTCAGACTTTAGGATTTAAGTTATTTCTTCCAATATTGGTATTGGCATATATCTTTTTAGATATATCTGAGACACAGTTTGCTTATGGTATTGTGGCTTTCTTCGCAGTAGCCAGTCTGCTTGTATTTATATACTTAAGGATTATTGATGGTATTAAATTCGGAAAGATAACCAAGCCTTCTGATGACTTCTCGTACAAAGAGATGGCATACTACTCCGTATTTGGAAGTCTCAACCAATTGAGTAACGGTATCGCATTTCGTATCGATGCTATAATGATAACCATGATATTAGGTTATGCTGCGACTGGTGCTTACTACCTGGCCTTGTTTATCTCTAATGTGATAGAGATACCTACCCGATCAATCAATCAAATATCTGGTCCTATTATCTCTAAGGCTTGGGAAAACAATGATACAGCAGAGATTAATAATGTATACAAGAAAGGTTCTACCAATCTTCTGCTCATTGGTGCTTTTGTTTTCCTTGGAATATGGTATTTGATAGATGATATTATCAGGCTATCGTCTAATCCTGATAGCTTTGTAGATGCACGTATGATATTTTTATTTCTCGGTATCGGCAAGCTCGTAGATATGATGACAAGTGTTAATTCTCAGATTATTATATTTTCTAAGAAGTATAAGTATAATCTGCTTTTTTTAGGTTTGCTTGCTATATCTAATTTATCATTGAATTACTATCTGATACCGAAGTATGGGATTTTGGGGGCCGCTATAGCGACATCAATCTCTCTAATTATATATAATATTATGAAGATGAGTTTTATCTATTTGGTATATGGTATGCATCCATTCACATTAAGTAGTTTTAAGACAATTTTTATTTTGATTCCTTTAGCATTTGGGTACTATCTATTCCCTTTGGATTGGCATCCGATTATGGGGATTCTTATTAAAGGCACTTTTGTCACATTAATATTTCTACCAATAGCTTATTTTTGGAAGATATCTGAAGATGCTAATGAGCTTCTCAGATCTACATTAAATAAAGTATATTCATATAAAAAATAAAGTCTTAATTATGGAATTCGAAACACTACTCTTAGATATAAATGAAGGCATCGCAACTGTTACAGTCAATAGACCTAAGGCACTCAATGCCATCAATGATAAAGTGATGACAGAGTTGAATGTCATGTTCACGCAGCATCTGAATCCGAGAGAGCTGAAAGGTGTGATTATCACAGGTAGTGGTGAGAAGGCTTTCGTCGCAGGAGCAGATCTATCAGAGCTAAGTAAAAAGACTGGACAAGAAGGCTACCTCGTCGCTAAGAAAGGTCATGATACATATAATGCAATAGAGGCTTTTAGCATACCAGTTATAGCAGCTATTAATGGCTTCTCATTAGGTGGTGGTAACGAGCTGGCGATGGCTTGCCATATCAGAATTGCTTCCATGAATGCAAAGTTCGGACAACCAGAAGTGAATCTTGGGCTCATACCGGGATATGGAGGGACCCAGCGGTTGATACAGTTTATAGGTAAGGGTAGAGCGATGGAATTATTACTGACGGGAGATATGATAGACGCAGAGCAAGCCTTAGAGTATGGTCTCATCACTCATGTCACAACACCAGAGACGCTTCTCGATACAGCCACTAAGATCATAACGAAGATATCAAAGAAAGGACCAGAAGCGATTGCAAGGACAATCCAGATGGTCAATGCTTATTTCGATAAGTCATCTAATGGATTCGTCAAAGAAATGGCGGGCTTTCAAGATTCTATCGCATCAGACGAGAGTACAGAAGGTGTTAATGCTTTCTTGGAAAAGCGTAAGCCAAATTTTAGAGGGCAGGAAATATAGAGTGCTACGCCGATGTTCTTGACATTGATGCTACATACTCAGGATTTGATTTAGATATTTGACATCTCAATGGTTTATAATAATTTCTACTAATAAGTAATAATAGATAATAATTACAAGATGAAAATAAAGCTTACCATATTAATCACTTTTTTACTCATAGTCGTAATAGCATGCAGTCCTAAAGCTACAGACTCGGCTAACCAAGAAGTTACAAAAGC
>CALLAG010000121.1 GCA_938002705.1 uncultured Saprospiraceae bacterium
TAAAGGAAAAGTATCTAAACCTATAATCTTAATCTGGTCTATCGCGATATCATTTCTAATAATATCTCCACTTCTATATGCTACAAATCTCAATTGACCTACATCATATTCGCTCGATAGTGATATAGATTCTGCTATCCATACGTCGCCTTGATTACCTGCTTGACTCCATATATTTGTCCATCCCTTTGCTTGGATATTCTGTTGTAATTCTAAGCTTGTTATTTCGCCACCATACATATGATAATAGAATGTTAAATGACAGCTGGTACTGCCATTGAGTTCAAGGCATTTTGATTCTAAAACTACAGTGTCAGTATGACAAGCTGGATTGTTATTTTCTACGTATATATAATTCCCTTTACCATTAATGTCTCCAGAAGGTCCAGTAAACTCAGATGGTGTATTGTCTGTGGCAACAATCCATGCATTCGATTGTCCAGGTAGATTATACCATATAGAATCAGTCTCACATATGTCATCACATGATATGGGACAAGGTGTTGACTCGTTAAATGATGTGGTCATTGTACTATTAGCACAAGCTGTTCTGAAGAAAGTCTCACATGTCTCGGGCGATTCTACACCATTGCTACATCTTGTTGTGATTGTCATCACATATTCTGTATCAGGTATCAGATTTTCTATGGTATAGGAATTCTCGTTGCATTCTACAAAATCAAAAGATGTCTGAGCTAAGGGAGCACTGACTATCCTATAGGCTATTTTGTAAATAGTGCAGTCATCTGCACTTAGCCATGAGACTGATATATTATCAGCCTCGATATCATCTATCACATATTCTTCTGGTGCTATACATATACTTTCTGTAAAGTTCAGCTTGACAGCTTTGATTTGTCCTATGTCTCCGCTTGCTCTGTCACATACTTCTATAGTCCATATCCCAGAGGCCGGTATGCCATCGAAAGTATTTCTTAGATTATCTAATGGTCTGAATTCTCCTAATAATGGTGGCGGAAAGGCAGCAATACTTAGACATGCATCATCTGTAAAAATGGCCATATCTCTACAATCATCATTGTCAGGACTACCGTAGTTGTCTCTACCATTACCATTATACTCAGATAAGAGGGCCGTCTCTCCTGATGGTGACGTCAAGCTGATCTGTAAGTCTGGCGGCCAAGTATGTTCTATGTTCAGATCTATACTTCTGATATTATAATCTAATCCAATGATGTAACTGTCGTCGACATCGACTTCTATGAGATACTTACGGGTATCTGGACAATTGTCATCTGGTATATCCAGAAGGAGGTCACAAGATGCATTATTATCTATAATCGTATTATAAAAATATGGACCATTCCACGGACTAATATTATCTGCACTGCAAACCGATCTTAGATATATCTCATAAGTGCTACCTGATAGTAGATTGCTTAAGCGTATAGAGTCATCAGATATGGTAGGTATATTAGGAGAGAACGACCTGGTAAATCCTTTTCTTCCTATTTCTATCTCATAATTAAGAACAGCAGAATTATTATCTATCCAATGTACAGTAAAGCCGTCAGTAGCTGGATTATCTATACTTGTCACTATAGGTAACTGACAATCTTGAGTTATACCCTCAGATACGAAGATAAAAACTGAGACGGCAATAAGTAACAAATGTCTGATCATCAAAATGCTTAGATTCTAATATTATCTCTCGTAATAAATTAAGTGGAAGATAAGCAAATCTAATATAACTGATTAATCAATATGTTTATTGATTAATCAGTTAGTGTCGTAGCTTATGCAGCTTCCTATTACTTAACGACGATATTGATCATTCGCTTCGGTACGACTATGATTTTAACGACATTTTTGCCATCTATCCATTTTTGTACTTCTTCAAGTTCCATTACGTCTTTCTCAAGATCGTCTTTACTTGCATCTGCAGGATAAGAATTCGTTGTTCTTTTCTTACCATTGATACATATCGGATACTCGAAGCTATCATCCTTAAGGTGTGCCTCCTCATATACAGGATAGTCTTGTGTATGGATAGAATCACTATGCCCTAATAGTGACCACAGCTCTTCTGTCATGAATGGTGCAAATGGAGAAAGTAATTGTGCCAATGGCGTTAATACTGCTCGTTTATTACAATTCATCTTCCTCAACTCATTAGTACATATCATGAATGCACTTATCGCTGTATTAAATGAAAACTTCTCGATGTCTTCCGATACTTTCTTGATCGTCTGGTGGAGCACTTTGAGTTCTTCTTTAGTAGGTGCATCATCGGATAATGAAAGGTTCTCTTCGTCAAAATATAGTCCCCAGAACTTTCTGATAAACTTAGAAACACCTTCTATGCCTTGCATATCCCATGGCTTAGATTGCTCGATAGGTCCTAAGAACATCTCGTACAGTCTGAATGTATCTGCACCGTATTTTTCTATGACATCATCAGGATTGACAACGTTATAGTAACGCTTTGACATCTTACCGACTTCCGACTTGGTGACAAATTTGAATTCTTCAGTTTTGCCATCCAGCTTGCTTCCTTCATATGTGCCATTAGCAGTTATGAATTTAGGATTGCTGTAATTAGGTCGCCATTCTAAGAATTTGTTGATACCATCTACTGTAAGGTGAGATGTGTCACTTCCATAGGCGTCTACATAATCTATGTGTACAGGTAT
>CALLAG010000122.1 GCA_938002705.1 uncultured Saprospiraceae bacterium
TCAGGTCATTCGAGAATAAAAATAAAGCAATGGTGTACTATAAGGGTGTAGATAAGAATAGAGAAGAGTATGTTACTGCTTCAGGTTCCAGTTTTGATATATTCGTATCTACTCAGAAAAACTATAGAGAAGTCATCAAGCAAAGATCAGCTAACGCTTACAGAGAATTCTTTAATAAGAATTATTTGAAAAAGTAATTAGTATAAAAGTTTCCAGCAGATACATATACGTTGTTAATATAAGACTCGTCGGCTGTTCTTGGTGACTAAGATGGCCATGTTCTCTAAGAAAAGTAGTTAAGCGTATAGCCCGTGAACGTTAGTTCTTAGTGGCGTACTCGCCGCCAATTCTCACTCAGAATCGTAAGCTATAGAGCACCTGTTTTCACAAAAAACCATAACCTCATTAATCATTAACCATCAACCATCAACAATTAACCACTAACCATCAATCATTAAAATCAACGACCTACTGCTGCTCAGCTAACATTTCCATGAGAGCATCACATTGTAGATAGTTCTGATCTATGTCGATGTAAGTGCCCGCAAGCTTAGACTCTAACCATTCTGCAAAATAAGTACTCTTCTTACTCTCCTTAGCGTAATTAAGAATCTTAGTGTAGTCTTGGTCAAGACTTGCTTTGTGAGGTCTTGTTTTTGTCATTAGTTTGATGATACGGTAATAAGTCTCCCCTGTAGGAAGGTTATAGTCGAGTGCCTCAGTGATATCGCCTACCTCGAGTTCATCTATAGCAAAGTATACATTAGAAGGTAGCTCTGACATCGGGAATATTGTCTTGCCAGTATTAGGATTCTGTAGCATACCGTTATTACTATAACTGGGTACTTCATCGAGAGAGTGATCTTTGACCATTTCCAGAAAGTCAGCACCATCTACAATCAGTTGTCTTAAGGAGTCTAGTTTGCTTTTGGCTAATGTTCTATCCTCTTCTGTTATATCTGGTTTGACGAGAATGTGTCTCATGTGTATCTTATTACCTCTTCTCTCTATAAGCTCTAGGATATGGTATCCGAAATCTGTCTCAACAGGATCCGATACTTCGCCTGGTTCTAAGGTATAAGCAACTGCCTCAAATTCTGGCACAAATGTACCTCGTTGTGCAAAACCCAAGTCACCACCTCTTCTTCCTGAACCCATGTCATCAGAATAAGTAGCTGCTAATTCTGCAAAATCTTCTCCCTTCTCTACGATTCTTTTTCTGATATCTACAATCTTTCTTAAGGCTATAGCTTTTTGTTCTTTGTTGATTTGTGGAGCCACAACGATCTCTGCTAGCTCTACCTCTGCACTTAAGAACGGTATGCTATCAGGATGTATCGAGTTATAGAATTCTTTCACTTCTTTAGGTGTGATATTGACTTCATTGATGATAGAATTCTGCATACGCTGTACCAGCATCTGATTTCTTTCATCATCTCTGAGGTTTTCTTTCATTTGCTGAGGTGTCATGCTGTATACTTCTTCAAACATCTCAGTATCACCATTCATCTGACTGAGTACTCTGTCTACTTTGAATGTAAGGCTGGCTTCTATTTCATCTTCTGATATGATTACACTATCTAATTTTGCTTGATGGATAATCAGTTTTTGGCCTATAAGAGATTGTAGTATCTCACACCTCAGTTCTGGAGAAGGTGTACCCTCGGCAGCAGTGTAAGAGTATTGTTGTTCTACATCTGACATAAGTATCGTCTCAGTACCCACTTTTGCGATGACTTTATCTATCACTAATTCTTCCTGACCCTTAAGCATATGACTCATAGAGCTTATAAGTATGAGAAGTGATAGTTGTGTTAACTTGATCGTCATGTTATTCATCTATATTATTTATGGATATATTTTTGTTTTTAATACTCTGCTTGAAGAAATCTTGTCTTTTATCTTTTAAGATATTTTCTGATCGCTCATGCATAATTCTGTTCCTTATATCATCTTCCACATAGCTAACGGGAGCATTCTCTTTTGCTTTGATAGTTTCGAGAATTTTAACATAATATTTAGTCGGTGCTACATCTAATGTGTAAGTTTCTTCTTTCTTGAAGTTTATTTTCTTTATTAAGTTCTCTGGTAATATACTACGTATAGTTGTGTGTGGGTACCATTTCTTCTCATCGAGAAGCATGATGGTATTGACCCCTGATAAGTACTTCTTGATAGCTGGGAGATCTTCTGTTTTCCAGTAAGTAGCAAATGTGTCATTATCTAATGATTTAGGTATTTTGACATATAACAATCTGCTTATGTTTTCTTTAAGTATGAAGTCATTATTATACTTAGCGTAGAATGTATCTATCTCTGTATCACTTATGTCTGAGTCTAATTCTTCTGCAAGAATCTGATTTTCTAATTCGTAGATATATAGAGATCGCTTATAGGCTTCTACTTTTTTGGATATGGCTTTTTTGTTGTTTTTGACTTGTTGTGTTGCCTGCTTATACATGATCCTATCCATCAACCATCCATCAACGTGTCGTGATATTATAAATTGAGAATCAGACGACGTCTCTGCTTGCAGAAGTTGGTCTGATAACTCAGATATGTGTAACTCTTGACCATAGGCAGTCGCCAGCACGTCAGCATCATCTATGTTGCCTCCACTCGGCTCACATGAGCTTAAAAAAAAACCGATAGACACTATTGCTATATGTGGTAAGAGTGACATTACTTATTTGGTAATTGACTTTAGGACATCATTATCGACGCTTACTTTATACATATTCATCAGTTCTTTAATCCATTCCATTTCTAATTTGTCTTGGTAGTCAGCTATGACATAACCTCGTGCTTCAGACAGGGATTTAGAAGTAGCTGGTTCTATGCCTATATACTTATAGAATACTACAGATGGAGGATCTTGCTTAAATGGCGTAACGGCGTTTTTGTCTAATTTTAAATCTGCTATAGACTTATCGTCCTTACTTAGGATCTCTACGCTGTGAGTTATTTCTACAGTTTTATCCTTACTATATCTTTCTATGAATTTATTATGATCCTTTTTCTGAGCATAATTATATGCTGATTCGGCTTTCTTCTTATCATCAGCAGTTACAGAATACTTATTCACTTTTACTCGTTCTGGCCACATATACTTATCAGTGTTTTTCTGATAGAATTTCTTGAGACCTGATGTATCTTGAGATGCTTTATCCCATACTTCTTGTTTTGTAATCTCGAATAGAAGTATGCCTTCACGATATTCTTGCATGAGTGCCTTAAAGTCAGGATACTTTTTTTCTAGATTACTTTCTTCATACTCCATTACCTTTTCCTTGACATAGTCTGCGTATAACTCTTCAGCGGCAGTCTGGTAAGGTGTGCTCTTGCTGTACTTAAGCCTTTCTCTTATGTTAGTCTTAAGGAACTTCCCGAAACTGTTAAGTGAGTACTTCTTATCAGCAAGGGTAAATAGGGTCAAGTCTTCATTATACTCTGGAGCTTCCCACTTATAGGTGTAGAATTTCTCGTCTAGAGATGTAGTGAATCTTTTAAGTGCCATCTTATCGTCACTGAAGCCAGCTTCTTTTTTGACATCTTCGATAAGCTTTTCTTCCGCTATACCGAATCTATCACTTTTGCTTATTCTAGCTTCTATTCTTTTTCTAAGTTTTTCTTCATTAGAGTCATCTCTTTTGGAGATTCTTTTGATGATATGCATTCCTAGTTTCGTTTCTACAGGCTTAGTGATATCATTATCATTCTGTAGTGCAAATGCAGCATCTTCAAATGAAGCTTCGTACTGATTAATACCAAAAAAGCCTAAGTAACCACCATTAGATTTTGTCTTTGTATCATCTGAGAATTTAGCAGCAAAATTTTCAAAATTTCTACCTTTTTTCAGAAGATTGTATACTGAGTCCGCTTCGATTTTTAATTGGGCATTAAGCTTAGGGGACTTCTCATGACGGAATAGAATGTGGGCTATCTCCATCTGACCTCTTGCTGGTCTTCTGTCACTGACGTAGATAATGTGATATCCCATCTTAGATCTTATAGGCTGAGAGTAGCTGCCTACCGCAGTCTCATACATGGCATTCTCAAAGTTATAGAATCCGTCAGGAAGTGGCGCTGTATAGTAACCTAACTTGCCACCCTTGAGAGCAGAGACTTTATCCTCAGAGAGTGTCTTAGCCATATCTGCGAAGTGCTGACCATTGTTCTCTTTTAATTTGTCGTAGATGTCATTTATTTTTTTCTCGGCAGCTTTCTGCTGTTCTATAGTTGTCTTGCCAGGCGCTGATACGAAGATGTGACTTACCTGTATATCTTCTTTCATCCTTTCCATGACTTGTTGGATTAGGTTGTCAGATATTTCTTTGTCTTTCAGGTAGGACTTAGCCAGTTGTTTTCTGTATCCTGCCAGTTCTTCGTTTAGTGCTTGTATAGTGTCTAAGCCGATAGCACGAGCCCTTTTTACTTTTAACTTAAATTTCTTGTATAGCTCAAGGTATTCTTCGATGCTTTCCTTAGAATAATCTGCTTTGTCAGCATTATTCTTCTCATATATATACTTGAACTCAGATAAGTACACAGGATCATCGCCTACAGTGAATAGGACAGGGTCACTTGATTGTGCAGATACGAACGAAAATTGCCATAGGCACAACATAAAAATTACCATTCTCATAGAAATCAAAATTTTGTGCAAAAATAAAGAAATACCTTCTAAATTTCGGATTTATGACGACATAAGATATAGATACAAATATATGATAATCAATTAGTTGTAAATATATGTCCTTTTTACTCGGGGAGAAATTCTTGTTAGAATTTCATATGGTATTGTATTGCTGGAAGCAGCAAGATTTTCTATAGGTCTCTCTGCATCGAAGATTATCACTTTGTCACCCTCTCGGATCTGATCATATGAGCTGATATCTATAATGGTGACGTCCATACATACATTGGCTATCGTGGGGCATAATTGGCCATGAATAGAAACTGAGAATCGACCGTTACCTGCACTTCTCATCAGGCCATCAGCGTAGCCTAAGCCTATTACAGCGATGGTCATGTCTCTCGTAGCGATACCGGATCTACTGTAGCCAGTCGTTTCTCCTTTTTTAAGTTGCTTGATCTGTAGAATTTTAGTAGACAGAGCATGTGCTTTCTGCAGATTGTAATTTTTATTTTGGGATGTATCTATACCGTATAGTCCTATGCCTAACCTTACCATCTCATAAGCACTTGTGGCGTGCCTTATGATACCTCCAGTATTGAGAATGTGTCTTATAGGTCTACTATTTATACTTATCGATAATGACTCGTATAGATTATCATACTTTGCGATTTGCTGTTTTGTAAATGCATCATGTCTTTCATCTTCACTTGCAGCCAGATGAGAAAATATAGACAGCACCTTTATACGATCTGTGCTCAGTAGAAGTCTGGTTAGTTCAGCTATCTCATGCTCTTCGAAACCTAATCGGTGCATACCTGTATCTAACTTTATATGGATGCCGAGTACTGTATTTTCTTTTTTTGATTGTTCTATTAGCAACTTTAATAATCTGAAAGAGTATACTTCTGGTTCGAGATTATGATGCCATAATAATTCGAGATTACTTTCTTGAACGTTGAATATCATCATGGGTGTATTGATACCAGACTGTCTTATCGTGACTGCTTCATCTATAAGTGCAACGCCTAGATAGTCGATGCCCTTATCTGATAAGAAATGAGCCATAGCGACACTGCCACTACCATAAGCTTCAGCTTTAAGTATGGCCATCATCATCGTATTCTTAGGTACTGATGATTTGAATATCTTCAGATTATGAGCTATTGCATTATAATCCGTCTGTAATACGGTCTCGTGTACTTGCGATGAGAGATGTGCATATATTTTTTCTAACTGATGATTTCTTGCACCTTTGATAAGTAGACATGAGTTACTTACTTTATCAAACTCAAAGTGCAAAAGACACTGTTCTGTACTACTGTAATACTCGATATGGTCTATATCTAATAATGCCTTAGCTTGATTACTGAATCCTATACCGATTATGTCTTTTATATCCTTTTCTTCGATGAGTTTTTTTAGTCGTTCGTAAGTTTCTTTTTGTTGAGCTTGATCCACTAAGTCGGAGATGATAAGCATTTTATCCTTACCCAGTGCATGCTGATTCTGATATTCTAAGGCAAGCCGTAATGATGCAAGATCAAGAGAATAACTATCGTTAATGAGTAAGCAGTTATTTTTGCCATCACGTAATTCTAATCTATTATTGAGACTTCTATACTGAGATATAGCTGCTTGTATCCAAGCTTCTCCCCACCCTAAGAATAGGAGAGTACTGATCACTGACATACAGTTCTCTATGAGGTCTTTCTGTGTGAATGGAAGATCCAGATTATAGATGGAATCATCATAGCTTAAGCGTAGCTGAGTACCCTGATCGTAAGATTGAGTATCTAATATCTGTACTGTTGATTCAGCATGTATTCCCCATGTCAATAATTGAGTATTAATAGAGCTTTGTAGAGCTTGATCTATTAAGGTCTCATCTTTGTTATAGATCAGTACTTCAGCTTCAGAAAACAGCTTAATTTTTTCTGATATTTTTTCTTCTATATTATCGAATCCACTACTGTGAGCATCACCTATATTAGTGAATATTCCTATAGTGGGTCGGATGATTTGGTAGAGATTATCCATCTCATTCTTACGAGATATTCCTGCTTCTATTATTGCGATATCGTGTTCCTCTTCCATCATTAATACTGATAGAGCTACACCTAATTGCGAGTTGTAACTCTGAGGACTCTGTACTGCTATAAGTCGCTGACTGAGAGACTGGTACAGCCATTCTTTGACAGTTGTTTTTCCATTACTTCCAGTGATACCTATAACGGGATAGGTGAATTTTTGTCTATGATATGCAGCAAGCTTTTGTAATGCTTTGAGGCTATCTTTGACTTTTATAATATGAAGATTACTTGATACAGGCGCTGTATAATTATTTTCTACGATGATGACTTTGATACCTTTCTTAATAGCATCAGAGATATAATTGTGACCATCATTATTTTGTCCTTTGATAGCGACGAATAATGACGAGGCACTATAGCTTATTTTTCGTGTATCATATACCACATGAGATATGTAGATGTCTTCAGATATTTGACTGAGGACATCACCTTTTAGTATCTCATTTATTTGTGATATGGAGTATCTCATCTACTACAAATCAAAACCAATATCCGACCTATAAGTCATCCCTTCAAAGTAGACTTGAGATATATTTTTTAGTGATCTATTGACCGCTTTTTGATGATCATTGCCGAAGCTTGTCACGGCCATTACACGTCCCCCATTAGTGAGAATATCATAATTTGACACCTTAGTTCCTGAGTGAAAAAATAGACTACTTGACGCTTGCTTATCTATGATGATTTCCTTTCCTTTTTCGTAAGCTTCTGGATAGCCTTTAGAGACGAGCATTATAGTTGCTGCTGATTGAGGGTCTATATCTACTTTGATATCAGAGAGATTGCCACTGTAGATGCCTGTTATTATATCCATGAGGTCAGATGAGATTCTTGGTATAATCACCTCCGTCTCTGGGTCTCCTAATCTACAGTTATATTCTATGACATATGGCTCATTGCCGACACGGATAAGTCCTATAAATATAAAACCCTTGTAGTCTAATTTCCTTTTTTGTAATCCGAGTATTGTAGGCTCTATTATTCTGGATTTAACTTTGTCCATCATCACCTTATCTACGAATGGGACAGGCGATATGGCTCCCATTCCACCAGTATTTAATCCTGTATCACCTTCTCCTATTCTCTTGTAGTCTTTAGCTACAGGTAGTAGCGTATATGATTGTCCGTCAGTAGCTACGAATACTGAAAATTCTAATCCATCTAAGAATTCTTCTACGACTACTGTTTTTGATGCATCACCGAATTTCCCCGAGAGCATATCTTGGATTTCTTTTTTAGCTTCTTCTTTATCATCTAAGATGAGGACACCTTTTCCTGCGGCCAAGCCATCTGCTTTGAGTACGATTTTACCATTTATTTTATCTATATGGTTGATAGCATCTTCTACGGTCTGTGATGTAAAATCATGTGACGCTGCAGTAGGGATATTAAATTCTGCCATAAAAGCATTAGCAAACGACTTAGAGCCTTCTAGCGTTGCTGCAGCTTGGGATGGTCCTATAACCTTGACTGTATGATCCATAAAGTAATCATAGATTCCATGGACAAGTGGCGCCTCTGGTCCTACTATGAGATAATCTATCTCAAGTCTATCGACGCTTTTTCTGATACTGTCAAAATCTAAAATATCTAACTCTAAATTAATTGCAACTTCTGATGTACCAGCATTGCCAGGAGCTATATATAATTGCTGACATTGCGGACTTTGAGCAGTTTTCCACGCAAGAGCATGCTCTCTACCGCCACTTCCGAGGATTAGTATATTATATGACATTGGTTTTTCTCTTTATTAGCTAATAATTATAGTACTTGATAACTTTATATAATGCTTTGATTAGAAATATTTTACATATTATCAATAAAAGTAATATGAAAACTTTTTTAATTCCTATCTTCACCCGCTAAAATACATTGATTTGATAGCATATTTGGACGGAAAGATAACTTATAAATCTCCAACTCACATATTTGTTGACGTAGGAGGTGTGGCTTATGACGTGCAGATAAGCCTACATAGCTTCGGATTATTAGAGAAATTAGATAGTGTTAAGATATATACTCAGCTGATTATCAGAGATGATGCGCATACTATCTATGGCTTTATGACGCCGGAGGAGAAGGAATTATTTATCAAGTTAGTATCAGTATCTGGGATAGGCCCTAATACAGCAAGAGTGATATTATCTTATATGACGCCATCTGATACGAGTAATGCGATAATGACTGATAATGTAGCTGCATTTAAGAAAGTAAAAGGGGTAGGACCTAAGACGGCACAGCGTATTATCCTTGATTTGAAGGACAAAATGCTTAAAAATGCACCAGACATCGGAGATTTAACATCTTTCGCAGCTCCTTCTATACGAGATGAAGCTATTGCTGCGTTAGTAGCATTAGGATTTCAGAAAAATCAGATCATTAAGCAAGTTGATAAGGTTATTTCTCAGGATTCGACTATAGATCAAGTAGAGACATTAATTAAGTCAACATTAAGACAGCTATCTTAGACAATATCGTGAGAATAAATCGTTTATATCAAAGTGTAATCCACACAAGGCAATATAGTATAGTAAGATTTAGTAAAGTAATGGCAAAATACCTTAGGATTTGTATGTGTCTAATGACATGTGCAGTAATAATTAATCAAGCAGATGTGATGGCCGGTGGAATAATTCTACCAGACCCCATAGAGTCGATAAGACCTATAGCTGCTCCAGTATCTCAAGATACTATTCCCCTCACGGATCGTTTCGGTGATTATATTAATGATGAGCAATATAACCCATTTGATATCCTTCCGGATAATGTGGAGCAGACTGTAGAGTATGATCTGGATACAGATACATATATCATAATAGAAAAAATCGGTGACGAATACTATCGAGCACCTACCTATATGTCATTTAATGAATATATGGACTGGCGTGCAGCTAAGCAAGAACGTGACTACTTCGATAAGTTAAGTGGTGCCAGCTCAGAGTACAAGAGTGGGAGTGGCAGAATAGATCCATTATCTAAGATCAATATAGATCAGGGAATGACCGATAGACTATTCGGAGGTAATGATATCACAATAGAACCTCAGGGTAATATAGACCTCACGATAGGAGCTGATTATCAAGAAGTTAAGAATCCTAACATTAGTATTAACCAGCAAAGGCAGGGACCGTTCCTTGATTTTGATATGGATATCAAGATGAATGTAGAAGGTAACATCGGTGATAAGATGAATCTTGGATTTAATTACGATACGAATGCAAGTTTTGATTTTGATAGAAAAATAAAATTGGCTTACGATAGTGAGCAGTTTACCGAGGATGACATCATTAAGAAAATAGAAGCCGGTAACGTCAGTCTGCCACTGAGAAGTACGCTTATCCAAGGAGCCCAAAGTCTTTTTGGACTCAAGACAGAATTACAATTCGGTCATCTTACATTAACAGCGATAGCCTC
>CALLAG010000123.1 GCA_938002705.1 uncultured Saprospiraceae bacterium
AGCTCAATTTAATTACTAATTACTAAATACTGCTTACGATTTACAAGTTAGCAGTTAGATATCTTAATCTAATTCAATATTTATAGTTGTGCAGTTTGTATTGCAGATTTCTTGGCCGTCCATTGTGAAGCTTACGATCTCAAAACTGCTACAACAATCGTCTGTATCTAGTTCTCTAAGCACTCCCTGTATGCTTACAGTATCGATATCTCCTACGACTATTGTGTAAGTACGATCTCCTTCTAACCACAAGATTATCTGATCATCGAATGTCGAGAAGGGTATATCACTTTCGGTTGTAGAGCTAATAATTATGTCATCAGCTTGTACCAAGGAGGCATCACCAAATACAACATCCAGATCATTCTGAATAAAATTAATCTCTACAGATGTCACATCATCATCCATACAATCTACTTTATTACAATCACCACAACCTACATTAAGCGCTGAGATTAATACTAAGATTAAGATTGCTCTTAAGCTATACCAAAATTTGTTTTCGGTATTCATCATTTTTAGATTATGATCTTAATTATAAAAAGAAGATCACCCCAGCTAATCCCACACCACCTAAGACGATAGTATATGGAAGCGCCATCTTCATCATCTTCATATAAGACAGATTGATTAATGGAGCTAATGTCGAAGTCAATAAGAATAAGAAAGCGGCTTGACCATTAGGTGTTGCGACACTCGGGAGATTAGTTCCGGTATTAACTGCTACGGCCAGTGTCTGGTATTGCTCTTGAGATATTTTTCCAGCTTGGAATGCTGCATCGAGCTCTCCTATATACACTGTAGCGACGAATACATTATCACTGATCATAGATAAGAGACCATTAGCTAAGTAAAAGACACTCGCTTGCTGCGATGGATCTACTGATAATGCCCAATCTATAATCGGCTTAAATAAGTGCTGATCATGAATCATAGCTACGATCACAAAAAACACCACAAGTAATGCTGTAAATGGCAACGCTTCTTCGAAGGCCTTTCCTAATGAGTGCTCATCGATGATACCCATGAAAGCTGTCTGTATTATAATTAATGCCAATCCTATAAATCCAACTGGTGCTATATGTAATGCCAAACCTGCTATCAGTAGTATACCAGATATCGCTTGTATCCAGAGATTATATTTGTCCTTGGCGGTCATCTTCTCATCCATCTCATCTGTATAATTCTCTATTATACCACGAGCTACTTCTGGCATCTTACCACCATATCCGAGTATACCTGTAACTTCTAAAAACACTGTCGTCAGTAGACCACAAGCTAATACAGGCATCGTAACAGGAGCCATCACTTTGAAGAATTCTATAAAATCCCATCCCAACTTCTCTCCTATCAATAGATTCTGCGGTTCTCCCACAATCGTACACACTCCACCCAGCGCAGTACCTACAAGACCATGCATAATCAGACTCCTAAGAAAGGCACGGAATTCTTCCAGGGTCTCACCACTTAATTCTTTTCTATCCAGTACCCCACTATCATCATAGTCAGCAGAGCTAGAGTGTATCTTATGATAGATACCATAGAATCCTGCTATCACACTTATCAGTACTGCTGTAACCGTCAGTGCATCTAAGAAGGCAGAAAGCACTGCTGCTAATCCGACGAATAATAATGACAATACTATCTTAGACTTGATCTTAGTAAAGACTTTACTGAATATATACATCAATAATGGCTTCATAAAATATATCCCAGCGACCATA
Source organism: uncultured Saprospiraceae bacterium (assembly GCA_938002705.1). Lineage (GTDB taxonomy): Bacteria > Bacteroidota > Bacteroidia > Chitinophagales > Saprospiraceae > RFSX01. The sequence goes on from CALLAG010000123.1 coordinate 1,725, forward strand.
AATACCAATAACAAGACCACTTCTAGGTTATTCTCTACCTCATGATAAGCATGCTCAGGCGTTGTAAGTCCCAGTGCCATAGCTTCTATAGCCAGTAGACCACCAGACTGTAGTGGGTAGCACTTAAGTGCCATAGCTAGTGTAAATATAAATTCAGCTATAAATAACCAAGCCGTAATTTTTCCTCCGAAAGCATACATCGATATAACATTGAATATCAAAAATCCAATGATTGTAAATTTGAACCATGATGGGCTATTACCTAAAAAATTCTTAAACATATGTCTTCGTTTAGAAAAGATACGACAGTATCTCTGTGTTAGTCTATTATTAAGTCGGGGCAAAAATACCTAAATTTTACATTTATAAAATCATATATGTATTACCATGTATGTCTGAAGATTACGCAATAGATTTATAAGATGATTTTTCAAGATCAAGGCTAAAAGCATAGGGTTTGCCTTAGCTATCACGTGTATTTTTATGGGGGAAGATTGGAGAATCAAAGCGTAGTATAAGTGGGATTCTAAGGCATAGATGGTACTACCTACAAAAAAGGGCCAGAAAACAGTGTTTCCCGGCCCTTAAATATCTCATGAGATGCTACTATCTATTTGACTAACAGCATTTTATCTATAATTCTTGTTGATTCTGTGACTAATTCGTAATAGATGATACCTCCATTTGTGAAAGTATTGTTATCGATTACGGAAATATTTTCACCAGCAACACCCGTTTTTATCTCTCTGTATAGCAACTGTCCAGCTGGGTTATAGAAATTTAATTCTATGTCCTGATCTCTATCTAAGAAGTATATGATCTCTGTAGATTCTGACCATGGGTTAGGCACGTTCTGATACAGAATAGTCTCAGAAGCCACCTCTAAGGTTCTTGTGTTAACTAATGTTAAACTCCTCAATGCACTCTCATTAGTATATATCTCAGACGATAATCTGCTCTGATCTAAACTAAAACCTACTTCAGCATTAGACTTAGAAGACAACTTAATCTGACATAATAGATCAGAAGATATCTCTTGGCTCTTACTATCCCAACTGATATAGATCACATGATTATCTCTATCAATGTTATAATTAGAATTAATGAATGATGACAAATCAGATTCTATACCTATGATATCCATAGACTGAGGATCATAGCTTAGCGCAAATTGTAAACCTACATAATCAGCTAAATCTTCAATGCTTAAATCCATAGTAAGACTCTCATCATCAGTGACAGTAGTAGTGACTAATAAGTCTACTGATTCTGATGCTCTCTTATCTATATCTTGAGTAGTGGCATTAGCTGCAACTGTATTATTAACATCTCCCATCTTAACTCCGACGAAGTCTACTGTCATATTATGATCAAATTCTTCTACCATCACATCTTCTTGTATACCTGATAAGAATGGATTAAGTGGATCTAAGAAAGTCTGATCAGAAGCTATCATCTTCCAAGAGTCAACCTTAGAAAACTCATCAGTTATTCCTAATATAAGCTTTCTTAATTCTATCATATCCAGGGCCGTCACACTCTGAGAATTATCGATATCTGCAGCAATGATTTTATACGGAGAATCGAGTAATTCTGATCCCAATATATGTCGCTGTATTCTTATAATATCGAGAGTAGAGACACCATTAAGTGGATCATCATTCTTAGTAGGGATAAGCATATAATCTCCTCCAGTGCTCATCTGAGGAAATGCATAAGAACCATCGTCATGAGTCATCGCATAAGGCATGTCACTACCGAGTAGTTCTACCTGTACTTCTTCTACCGCTTCAGCATATTCTGTCATAATATTACCACCTATCTGAGCGATCCTATTAGTCGTCGTTGTCGTACAATAGTCATTGGCATCAGTTACAGTGACCGTGGTGCTGCACTCTGCAGTATTGCCAGCAGAATCTGTAACGTAGAGTATCACCGAATTATCTCCTATCTGAGTACAATCAAATGTCATAATGGTATCAGTCAGTAATGCACTAAAACTAAAAGATAAATCATACATACATGGATGACTACTTCCTGATGTACCTATACTTGGATTAGCTGCATCAAGCATACTCGCTCTGATGGTTGCCATCACAGTATCTATGGTGTTATTATTATCGAGATCCATCTCTTGCAGTGGAATACTTATCGATACACACTGAGCAGTTGGTGGTTGATTATTAGTTACATTTATAATCTGCGTACATGCACCTACATTACCACATCCATCAAAATATTGTAAAGTCGCAGTATGTCTTCCTAATGGAAATACCCTCGTATATGATATCATATTATTATAACTCTGATCATCATCTATAGTACCATCTGACATCTCATCTATAGAGATACGGGAATTAATATTAGCTGCTATCGTACAGTTATCGGTTGCTGATCCCGTAATGGTAACGCTCTCACCATTACAATCAGTCGTTACTATATTCATATCCGTACATGACGTAGGCGTCGGTGCTACACTATCACTGATCTTAAGAGATTGCTCATAAGTCTCTGGTGTGTAGCCAGGCATACCGTGCATGCACTCATCTATTACAGTCCATGTTCTTACTACCTTAAAGCAAGCTGTAGACCCTTGTCCAGGAAATGAGAAGGTCTTATCACTATATGTAGCTGACAAGTTAGTACAACTGGCATTAGAAAGATCAGGAAAGTCAAATCCTGCAGGTAAATTCTGTGGCATCGTATCACCAGCCATACAGCCCTGGTCTGTCTCGTAATCCATAGGCCATACTATAGATGATGCAGTAGTACTTGCTGATGATAATAAGCTAATCGTCTGATTACATGTGCTCATACCGTTAGCATCTGTTGCTGCAAATGTTCTTATAACCTGCCCTACTCCACAACTATTCAAAGTGCTACTGACGGTATCTGTAATATCAGACGTACATGCATCTGTCGCTGAAGCAGCTCCATAGATTGCAAGGTTATTAAGGTTAATGTTAGTAGAACAATCCAAAGTCAAATCAGTAGGACACTGAATAACTGGCGCATTTTTATCTTGGACTTCTACTTCTACATCACACTCATTATATCCACCGAATCTGTCTAAAGTTCTAAACTTAATCATGACCGTATTACCTGCATCAGCACAACAGAATTTCACCTCATC
>CALLAG010000124.1 GCA_938002705.1 uncultured Saprospiraceae bacterium
GGATTAGATAACAGATGTATAAATTGACTCAGCTTTGAGTATGAAGCAGAGAGCGAGAAGAACTTCTGATTGTACTGTATCTGTAGCCTCGGATTAAGGTGATTATATGAGGTATTGCTGGTCCTATAATTATTGTATCTCAGTCCAGAGTAGAGTGTGACTTTAGAACCTAAATCAATTTCGTTCTCTATAAAAGCGGAAAATTCTCCTGTATTATAGAAACTGTCGATTACCGTTATTGTAGAGTCGATATTAAGAAAAGTCTCATCTTCTACTATTGATGGAGAATTAGAATGATCAGTATAACTGATGCCTAATTTGAATTTACCAAGATTAGCATCATAATAGTCTAATGCACTACTAAATATAATGTCCTGAAGTAGAGACTCCGTAAGTATAGAATAACTGCGATTATCAGGAACGCCTTCAGAGATAAAATCAATCTGATAAGAGCCTAATGAATTAAAAAGGTATTCTGAATATCCTATACTTGTAGTCAAGAAGAACTGATCTTCGAATACTTTATTCCATTGTAAACCCAGAACCTTATTACCCCAATTTATCCTATTGAAATCCTGAAATGTATTAGTAGCTTCATCGATGTTACGTTGTATACTTACTCTATCTCCTCCCGTGTATCCAGTTAGGCTTATCCTATTAGAGGGGCTAATCCAATGAGTGACTTTGCCATAAAGATCATGATAACCTAAGTCCGCCTCTAAGAGGTCAAGTCTATTACGTAATAAGGGTCTAGCAATCTCGGAGAATAGACTTTTCTTACCCGTAATATTAATAGAGGTTGATGCACTTAATGGCCCTTCTAATTGTCCTTGTATTCCCTCAATGCCGATACTTAGTTTTCTGGCAAACTGATGTCTATTACCTTCCTTTAATCTGACATCTACGACACTGGATAATCTACCTCCATACCTTGCCGGAAATGCCGAATCATAAAACTCAACATTCTTAATAGCATCAGTAAGAAAAACCGAAGAAAGACCACCTAGGTGACTGGCTTCGTAGATTGGGAATCCATCTAATAAAATTAAATTCTGTTCTGTGCCACCACCTCTTACATTAAATCCACTCTGACCCTCTGAACCATTGGATACAGAAGGGATAGACTTTAAGTAACTTAATAAATCTGGATTTCCAGAGATACTGACGCTCTCTTCTATATCTTGTTGAGTATGTTTATTTTTTAGTTTGAATTGTTCTTTTTTCAGTGGCGTATCTAATATGGTTATATCCAAGTCTATATCCCTGTAGCTCAGGGGTATAGACATCGGTGGCCCACCCAGACTGGAGATGGGTATATAACTGATATTATATCCTACATGACTTATGATTAACTGGTCTATATTTTCGTCAATAATCATAGAGAAGTAACCGTCTTCATTAGTATAGACACTGTTCTCTGATGAAAGGTATATATGCACATCTTGCATCGTCTCACCAGAAAATGAGTCAATGACGACGCCTCTTATACGGAACTTAGGCGCCCGAGAAATTTGTATTTTCTTAGCAGCATCGTCTATAGAAATATCATAAGGATAATACTCATTCCATTCAGCTAAAAGTTCTGATAAGTTGAGCTGATTCTGAGAGAAATATAAATTAGGATTTCCAGAAAGCACTTCTGTATTGTAAGCAAAAAAGTAGTCGGTTTGTTCCTCTATCTCTTTTATGAGCTGTATCGCAGATATAGGGTTCTGACTAAAGCGTACTTGATAATTTTGATCCTGTGCATGAGATGGTACGATGAGATATAGTAGACTCATGCCAAAAGCGAATACTATATATAGAATACGCATTAGCCACAGCTTAAGCTATGTACACTAATCGTATTCTGTTCTTTAGAGTATGTCAACTTAAAGTGGTTTACCAATTCTGCAAGCACCTTTTCTATAGGTTCATTATTAAAACGAGATCTTAGTCTACAATCACTTAAGTCTAAGTCGTCTAAACCGTTAAATTCTATATTATAGTAATCAGAAAGTTCGATAAATACATCAGATAACTTATCGTTATCAAAAATCAAAACTCTATCCTTCCAACTCAAAGTATTCTTATTGGTATTCTTTACTTTAACATAAGCACCATTAAGTAGAGTAACTCTGTCATTCTTGTATAGATCTATTGTCCTATCGAGCACATTGAGCTGTACATGTCCCGTGTATACGACTATATCGAAGTCGTCTTCATTATTGACTACATTAAAACTTGTACCCAAGACTTTTATGTTATCTGTATCGTTGAGTTGTATTATAAATGGAGCTTCTGGATTACGTGTAATATCAAAAAACGCTTCTCCTTCTAAGCTCACTTTTCTTTCTGAGGTAAAGTCAGATAGTTCTGTGATAACGGACGAGTGGTTAAGCCAAATCTGTGACTCATCTATAAGAGCAAAATTAATGACTTCATTATCTGACTCATGTATATGATCGTCAGTAGTCGATGTCCCATTAATCGCAAAGTAGGCCACCGTTGCTATAAGTATGGCAATGACTGATAACCAAAGTATGTTCTTGGATTGTGGAGCATCCAATTTAGATTCTACATTCTCCCAAGCAACTTGCTTATCAAATTCCTTATAGTCCGCAACAGGATTCTGTTTATTCATCATAGTATTTAAAAATTCCAGATTACCCTCTGATTCTGCCTTCCAAGATTCTAATGCCTCATATTCCTCTATACTGGGCTTGCTATTGATCGCTTTTAATATAACCTTATTGATATCCATTGTGTGATCTCGCTATTTGTTTTTAGGCATTGATTCTCTTAATAATTTCAGTGCTTTTACCATATGATTCTCTACTGTATTAACAGATATTGATTCCCTATCTGCTATCTCGGCGTAAGATAAACCATTAAACTTGTGTAACTCAAACACATTACGGCATTTAGGTGGCAAATGTCGTATTGAGCGATGTAATTCCTCGAGTCTACTGTATTGAGACGACATTTCTGAAGGATCCGTCACCTTTATCCTTGACAGAGCGGCTTCCTTTATATGTTGATCGTAAGATTTTTTTGATCTAATATATTCCACAGCCTTATTCTTGCAGCTTTTATAGGCAAATGCTTTTAATGAATGAGGCATCTTATAATCATTTCTCTTTTGCCACAGATTTATAAATGTCTCTTGGACTATATCCTCAGCAGATACAGGATCATTAAGGTAATGGTATATATAGTTACACAAGGCATTATAATGCTCATCAAAAAAGACCTTGAAACTTGCTTTGTCCTTAAATAGCAATGTATGAGTATAGAGTTAGTAGGTAATTCGTATATAAAAATACAAAATTATATGAGCCAATTATGAACACCTCATAGGCTATAATCTAAATGACGCAATATCTGTCATCGGGGCATAATTTCAATCTTTGATTAAGATTGAGCAAATGAAATGGCTTTTTTATACTTTTGCGACCGATTAGAAAAATTTATAAAACACAAATAATAATGAGCGGTAAAATCACATTTACAATGATCAAGCCTGATGCTGTAAGAAATGGACACATTGGAGCTATCTTAAATAAAATCAATGAAGGAGGCTTCAAGATTGTAGCTATGAAATATACACAGCTAAGCAAAGAGAAAGCTGGAGAATTCTATGCAGTACACAAAGAAAGACCATTCTACGGTGAGTTAGTTGACTTTATGTCATCAGGTCCTATCGTAGCAGCTGTCCTTCAGGGCGATAATGCAGTAGAGAGTTTCAGAACATTAATAGGAGCGACTAATCCAGCAGAAGCTGCGGAAGGCACAATAAGAGCTGCTTATGCGACAAGCATCGGTGAGAACGCTGTTCACGGTTCTGATAGTGACGAGAATGCTCAGATAGAAGCAAGTTTCCACTTCAGTGGTACAGAAATGTTCATGTAATCTAAAAGGAAATAAATGTGACACCCTGCCCTCCGAAATCTTTGGTAGGGTGCCATATTTTCTTTATGTCTTTGTACTCTTTCGCTTTCTTCCAGACGACTTTCTTGAGTACCCCTGATCCCTTACCATGTACTACTTTTAACTGCAAGACGCTGGCCATCAGTGCATTATCTATGAACTCTTGCATGGAATCTTCAGCTTCGGTCATAGAATAACCTCTTATATCCAGACTTGTATCTATTGTCTGAGGATTGACTACTGTATCCGTGATAATCGTTTTCTTAGTAAGCTTTATAGGTTCATTAGCCATAACGATCTCAGATCTTGGTACTTCAAATTTCATGATACCCATCTCAAGCAACACTTTCTTATCTGTAAATGAGACAACCTTGCCCGAATCTCCTCCAGATCTTAATTTGACATATTGCCCTACTTGTAGATCTTTGACCTCTCGGATTTCCTTTTCGAATACTTCTTCCGCTATCTCCTTTATACCAGTCTTAGATTGCTTACGTTTTTCCTTAACTACAGTCAGGGCTTCTTTTGCCTTACTGAGGGTTTTCTCTACATTTTTCTCCTTCTTGAGATCTGTGATCAACTTCTGCAACTCTCTTTCAGAATCTGATAGATTGAGGTATGTCTTTTCTTTAGCTTCAAGCTTTAATTTCTTCCTTCTTATAGATAGCTCATCTTTCATCGCCTCATAATTCTTAATGAGCTTATTAAGACGATATGACTCGTCATAGTTCTCTAGCAGCTTCTCCTCTAAGACCTTCTTCTCGTGCTGCAGGTCTATAAGTAATCGATCGACTTTATTATTATCCTTACCTGTAAGGTTCTTAGCATACTTCAATATGGCTTTGGGAAGTCCTATCTTATTCGCTATCTCAAAAGCAAACGAGCTTCCTGGCTGGCCTACCTTTAATTTGAAAGTAGGTTGCAATTCATCTTTGTCAAATTGCATGGCCCCATTGAGAATATTAACACATTTGTAGGCGTAATTCTTAATGTTAGAATAGTGAGTGGTTATGATGCCCATACACTTGCGACTGACAATCGTATGCAAGACTGCCTCAGCTATAGCACCACCCATCTTAGGATCTGATCCACTCCCAAATTCATCTATGAGTACAAGCGTCTTCTTATCAGCACGTTCTGCAAAGAACTTCATATTAAGTAGTCGTGAGCTATAAGTACTTAAGTCGCCTTCTATAGATTGCTGATCACCGATGTCAATCATAATCTTGTTATAGATCATCACTTTACTATCATACCTAACAGGAATAAGCATACCTGACTGTAGCATCAACTGATTGAGCCCCAATGCCTTAAGTGTGACGGTCTTACCTCCTGCATTAGGTCCACTTATGACTAAGAGGCGCTTCTCTGCATCTAATCTTAAGTTATAAGGCACCGTATTCCTGCGCATCTCGTTATTCATAATATAAAGAAGCGGATGGTAGACGTCCTTAAGATTCATCTCCCGATCTTCGGATAATTCAGGCTTGCTACCATCATAGGTTTTACCGAATAATGCCTTGGCTCTGATTAGATCAAATCTGACTATGATTCTCTGAGCTAATAGAATATCATCTAAGTATGGCCTCAGCTGATCACCCAATCCCTTCAGTATCTTGTAGACCTCATGGCGCTTACTCGCTTCTAATTCATATAAGTCATTATTCAGTTCTGTAAGCTCTGCAGGCTCTATGAAGACGGTCTTACCAGTTGTACTTTCATCATGGATGACACCTTTGATTTTCCGCTTATTCTCAGCATTGACACTCAGGACTCGTCGACTATTTTTGACACTTTCTACATTTTCCGTAAGGAATCCTGCCTGCTTATATTTATTAGCTAATAGCTTGAATACGCGTTCTATCTCTCGTTCTTTAGATCTTATAGAGTTGAATATTTTCTTGAGCTCTGGTGATGCATCAGGCTTTATCTTGCCGTCTTCGGTAAATACCTTATAGAAATTCTTAAGTAAGACCTCATCTAATTCTATCTGAGATGCAATCTTATAAAGTATCGGAAATTCGGACTGCTTATCTACATCAAAAAATACATCAATATCATGTATCATTCTGATAATATTAAAGACCAAGAAGTACTCTTCTATCTCTAATACATAACCTTCCTTCCGCAATAAGCCCAACTGATCTACGATAGACTCATAGTGGCCTAACGGGAAGCTATAGCCAAGTGTGGACACCTTCTGAAATTCGAGAATCTCATCAAGCATCATGGATATTTTCTCTTGCTGATTGAATAGTCTGATTCTACTCACCTGTACCTTAGCAGGCATACCCATGCAGAAGGAACTTAATCGTTCCAATATCTTATCAAATTCTAACTTCTCGTATAAATCGTCCGGGTATAAAAGCATAGCGCAAAGATAAAACTGTCAATCGATAATATAGTTTAGAATTATTGCTTAGGTTTGATTTTTTGATGTTAAATCACTGATATGGCAGGTAATACATTCGGACAGATATTTAGAATCACCACATTTGGCGAATCTCATGGCCCAGGGATAGGTGTTGTGATAGATGGCTGTCCCGCTGGTATAAGCGTAGACATAGATGTAATCCAGAAAGAATTAGACCGGAGAAAGCCTGGTCAGTCAAGAGTGACGACCCAGAGAAAAGAAGAAGATCAAGCAATCATACAATCTGGCGTATTCGAAGGACAGTCTACAGGTATGCCTATATCAATATACATCAAGAATAAAGACCAAAAATCCAAGGATTACAGCCATATCGCAGATACTTATAGGCCTTCTCATGCTGATATGGTCTATGATAAGAAGTATGGGATAAGAGATTATAGAGGTGGTGGTAGATCATCCGCAAGAGAGACAGCAGCCAGAGTAGCTGCAGGAGCTATCGCAAAGATGATTCTCAATCAATCAGGCATAGAAATACATGCAGGTGTAACTCAAGTAGGACACATCAAGCTGGATAAGAACATCAGTGATATCAACTGGGCTGAGACAGAAAACAATATCATAAGATGTCCTGATGGTGAGACAGCTAAGAAGATGGAAGACTACATCATGGAAGTCAAAAAGGATGGCGATACCATAGGCGGTGTTATAAGTTGTCATATTGTAAATGTCCCTGTAGGATTAGGAGAACCTGTATTCGATAAGCTACATGCTGACTTAGCTAAAGCGATGCTATCTATAAATGCTGTCAAAGGATTCGAATATGGATCGGGATTCAGCTCAGTAAGTATGAGAGGATCAGAGCATAATGATAGCTGGGAGAACATAGATGGACAACTCACAACAAAAACAAACTATAGCGGAGGAATCCAAGGTGGCATAAGTAACGGCATGCCTATATACTTTAATGTTGCATTCAAGCCTGTAGCGACAATAATGAAAGATCAAGCATCAGTTAATTCTGAAGGAGAAGCAAGTACTGTAAGTGGCAAAGGTCGTCATGATCCGTGTGTGGTGCCGAGGGCTGTACCAATTGTGGAGGCTATGGCAGCGCTTGTTATTGTCGATCATCTGTTGAGGATGCGGGTTAATAGATAAGGGTATTGCGGTGTTGGAGGTGTAAAGGATTAAATGATTAAAGGTATAAGGGTATAAGGGTATAAGGGTATAAGGGTATAAGGGCTT
>CALLAG010000125.1 GCA_938002705.1 uncultured Saprospiraceae bacterium
TACGATAGCCTTATAGGCAAGTTAGGCGAATGGATTAATGCATTAGTACTTATAATCCCCAATCTGATTATAGCAAGTGTGGTTGGCTTATTAGCATATTTTTTCTCTAAGTATGTTAGAAGATTTGCAGTCAAGGCAGTATCTAAAATTACGAAGAATAAGACGGTACTTAATCTTGTATCTAATCTTGCGACTGTCATATTCGGTATTATTATTCTATTCCTTATTCTATCTATACTTAATCTAGGAGAGACGATCAATAAGATTCTGGCTACTGCTGGGGTACTTGGTCTTGCAGTAGGTCTTGCACTACAAGATCCTATGACTAACCTATTCTCTGGCGTATTTATGTCTGTAAGAAAACTATACAAAATAGGTGATCTCGTCGAGACTAACGGATTCTTCGGTGTTATAGCAGACATTGATCTCAAAGCTACTCGCCTGAGGTTACCTGCAGGTCAGACAGTTGTTATTCCTAATAAAGATGTGATACAAAGTCCACTGAAAAATTATTCTTCATCAGGAGAAAGAAGAATAGATCTGGAGTGTGGCGTAAGCTACGGTGATGACTTAGATAAAGTAGAACGATTAGTCAAAGAAGTGATGAGCAACACAGATGGATTAATAGAGAATAGACCAGTTGATTTTATGTTTACAGAATTTGGTGGTAGCTCTATTAATTTTAAAGTAAGGTTTTGGATCCCTGAGACATCCCAAGGTAATTATCTCAAGAAAAAATCAGAGATTATAAAGAAAATCAAGAATACCTTTGATAAAAATAACATCTCAATTCCTTTCCCTATTACGACATTGGATTTTGGTATAAAAGGCGGTGTAGAATTAAAGGATATGTTAGGTAGCACATCAACATCTAAGTATCTTAATAATCATACCAATGGCGTAGAGATGAACCATTCCGCATAATAAGATTAAATTAATAACTACAACTACAAACTTCAGACAATGAATTCACCAGTAAATATATCAACAGGATCTATCATACCATCTATAAGATTGATGCTAAATGCAGATATGAAGACTTTAAATAAAATGGTAAGCGGTAGAAATCCTGACTCTAAAATGGCCATCTTTATAAATAGTCTACTCAAAGCTAAAGAACAAATAATCAATACTCTACCCGGAGACGTAGATGGCACAACAGGGTCTGCACATCCTCCTCAACAAAATACCAATCTTAGATATTCGGCATTAGATCAAGAGGATGAGATAGAACAATCAAAACTACTCAGAATTATAAAAAATATAGAATCTAATCAAGCCACTTATGTAAGAAACAGCTATAGTCAAGCTGGATTACCTCAAGAGGTAGAATCTATACTTACTAAAGTGATAAAGATGTATGGCGCTATAGAAGATCAACTGAATAGAAGCAAAATGACAAATGATATATCACCTATAGAATTATAATTTTTGAAAGTCAGTTTATATTCTCAGAACCTGACACTGATACCCGCATTAACACTGCGACCCAGATCATCAGCAAAATATCTCTGCCTATTGAGATAATCTCTATACTTTATATTCATAATATTATCTGCGGCTATCACTAATCTGAGACGAGTAGAGCTTAATTGCACATCACCGCTAATGCTAATACCTATAAGATTATAAGCATCAGGAGGGAGTAAGAAATCCTGCGACTCAGTGATATCATTTTGCTCAAAGACATATTGATTATCCAATGAAATTTCAAGATTCTCTATTGGCTTACCTAACACACTAAATGGCTTAACCATTGCATAACTTAAGTTGGCCGTTAGGTTATTAGATGGTATAAAAACCAATGATGTTCCATTCGTTTCATCATTCCCTTTTATATAGCTATAAGATAGGCTTGCTTCTATATTCTTAGTGACATTATACCTTGTGTATACATCCAATCCGTAGATATTAGCATCTGTCTGTTCGTATTTAAAATAGGGAAATGCACCTCTTATAGTTAATATAAATTCTTCTTGAGGTTGTAAGAATATATAATCATCAATATTATGAAAATAAGCTAAAGCCTCGATATATATGGGACTTTTAGCATTATTACTTATGGACAAAGTAGTCTTCCATGACTGCTCACTGATGATATCAATATCACCTTCTTCTATACCCCCTACCCCTTGATGTAGTCCGAAACTAAATCGCTCATTGATGGCAGGACTGCGTAATGCATAGGCAGTATTAGCACTGAGATTAATCATATCAGCTAGGATATATTTATAACCTATGGATGCACTATAGTTGTGGTATACATCATTATATCGCAATATCTCACGTGGCAGTGTATTAGATATAGTCACAACATCTTGTGCCACCATATCATATCTTAGTCCCGCTTCTGCAGTATAGGTTTTAGTCTTCTTGGCTAAGGTAGTATACACCCCACCATTATAAGAAATGTAATCAGGAATCAAGGGTAGGATTCCTGTCTCCGGATTATTAGTATTATCTGTAATACTCGCTTGTAATCCTGTCTTGAGATACAGATCATTATCGTACTCGGCGTTATACTGAATATCAGCAACCCCCATGTACTGTAGCAAGCTAAGGGCAGGAATATCTGATCGCCCACTCCGCCTTACGTCAAATTCTTTGCGCAGATTGGCCTGGCCTGATACATCGATATTAAGCCACTTACTATCAGATATAAAATACTGTGAGCTCCACTTAATCAGGTGATGATTGACTTTTTGCTTAGGTGCATCTATCTCATAAGAAAACTTATCCTCTGTAAAGAATGGTACGTCTCTACCTATAGCGATTTCTAAGTCCGTCAGATTGCCGATGTGAGATCCTCTAAGCACGCCGAGATCTGCATTGAACGAACTTATATACAACTGAGCATTATGCTTATCAGATAATTTCTTTTCTAACTGCAAGGCAATGTTTGTCTCTTGGCCTCCAGTATTATTGAGATAATAATCTGGTGTGCTTCTATCTCCACTTTTCTTAAATGTTCCATTAAGTTTCCATGCCAGATGAGAGCCATACTTTTGGATTTGGGCATTGACGCCATTGCTTCTTCCATTAGATTCGTAGAAGTATTGTAGCTTCCCGTGGGTGTGTGGGTCTTGATCTATCTTACTTGGTTCCACAAGCACGATGGCACCCATCTGGCCATTCATATAGCTTATAGCATTGACTCCTTTGATGACGCTTATCTTATTTGCGACAAGCGGATCTATCTCTGGGCTGTGATCATTACCCCATTGCTGCCCCGCCTGTACGACACCATTATTAAGTATGGTCAGCCTATTACCGTATAGACCTTGTACGATAGGCTTGGCTATGCCGCTACCGTTCTTAAGACTACTCACGCCAGGCATAGATGCTATCAGATTAGATAAGTTATCTGCTGCATTATCACTGATGTATTGCGTGCTTATAGATTCGAAATTCTGCGTCGCTGTAGGTGACTTCCGATCCGTAATACTTACCTCATGTAGAATGTGATCAGTATGGTCCAGAGTATAGACTATAGTCGTATCCTTATCTATATCAAGATGTAGCCGCTGAGCCTCACATCCTATATGGCTGAACGATATGTGTATATGCCCAGGACAGATATCCTCGATCAGAAAATAGCCAGTGCTGTCAGTGACTGCTCCTGTCTGTAACTCTTCCACTAAGACATTAGCATACTCTAGCGGCTCTTCAGTCCCAGCATCATAAATATAACCGCTGAGACTAATAGTGCAATCCTGGCCACGTACTGATAGTGACGCAAGTAATAGAATAAATAAAACTGAAAGCCTACTCCACATCTATATCAAAAGTCACTTCGATGTCAGTCTCTCCACCTGCATTAGTGATATCTCCGTCAGATACCCCATCTGCAGTCTTAGACGGCTCATGTCTTAGCGTGATAGTCAGCTGACCACTACCGGCGTCTCCTGTTTCTATAACAGTGCTTATCCCTACTGGGTTACCCATGTCATCTTCATCTGAGTACATAACAGTCACTCCTGGTATAGAAGAACTATAGAATACTTGGTGTTCATCTCCTTCTTCTACGACCTCAAGAGTGATATCTTCTGCTGGACTCTCTTGCTCATTAAGAAATTCTACAGTAGCATTATAGCTTGTGTTAGCCTGAAGTGCTGAAGTTCTGATGATAGGAGCTACTCCACCATCTCCATCAAGATCTTGAAAACTTAATAATATTGAATTACCAGAACCATCAGGTGTCAACGTCAAGTTAAGAGTCGTAATCAACTCTTCTTCATTAGGAATGATAGGATCATCCTTACCACATGATGAGAGTAAAAGTAAAATTGACAATAGGGCTAATAAACTGTGCTTATTCATAATTATATTATTTTAGTTCAAATATAGTATAATTGCAACAATGTTGCATAAACAAGACGATAATAAATCAAATAGGTTCATTATATACATGTCATACTATCAATCCTCAACCCTAATATTGTATCTTGTATAATAAACTAATTAATGCATTCTCTGAGACTTATACTGTCGGATCTAAAATATTTTGCTCCTTGTTGGGTCTTTGCATCTATTAATATATTGACCGGTACATGGGTTCTATACTTGCCGCATATTAAGTCCAAACTTTCTCTCAGTGATGCCGATATCGGACTATCATTATTTTGTTTTGGATTAGGTATATTACTATCTATACCTTTAGTACCTACTGTAAGTCGGAAAGTAGGCGTGGGCAGAAGTACACAGATCGCAGTAATTGTCTTTGCCATATTATTCAACTTACCACTGATCACACCATCATATCATACACTACTTATAAGTTTGTTCTTGGTAGGTTTTGCTTCAGGATTTACTGATATAGCCATGAATGCTTTGGTGACTAATATAGAAAAGAACAACCAAAAAAACTTCATGTCGGCAGCTCACGGATTCTTCAGCTTAGGTGGATTTATCGGTGCAGGCGTAGGGATCTTACTGATGCCAATTATAGGTACTCCACACTATCATATGGTTATCGTATCAGTAATTATTATTCTCACTAATCT
>CALLAG010000126.1 GCA_938002705.1 uncultured Saprospiraceae bacterium
AGGCGTACACCTCCTCCTACAAAATGTCTGAACTGATTAGTATCAAATATATCTGATAACTCTCCTCCCGGATCACGCCATGATCCTAAGTCTGTAAATGCGACAATCTGTCCTGCCCATAGATTGTTTTCGTAAACGGATTTTCTTATCTCTGCATTAATTATCAGCTGAGCAGTACCTCGCTCTATTCTGTTGCCTACGCCTCTGAGATTGACATGACTGTCTACGACGAATGGTGCAAATGGTGAGTCATTATTAGTAGATACGCCAAAGCGTAATCGTAGAGCAGCATTCACCTTAGATGGAAGCATCCTATAGTATCGGGCCTGAAGTATGAGGCTATTGAATGGATTAGGATTATCCAAGGTAAGCACATTCTGATATAGTGCTTGCCATGCATATCCGCGTTGCTGATAAGAGTGATAGTCTATAAAGTCTTCTACATAATTCAACCTTCCCATGATCTTAGGTTGTGTCAGATTATCAGGACCAGGTAGTAGTTCTGTATTATTACTATTTATTTTCTCATATCTCTCTACAAAGTATGATCCACCAAACTCTACTCGTCGTCTGTCACTGAACTGATAGATGCCTGTCAGTCCTATATTATTGAAGTCAAAATTATACTGAACCGTCACATCACCAGGAAAGAACAAAGGCTCTTGTGATGCCCATCGTGATATGTTAATAGAGTATCCCCAATTAGACATCGCTACTCTCGGAACTCTATAATAGAGTGCTCCAGAATGCCTTCTATCACTATTCTGATAGTAAGCACTCAGCTGATTGCCTTTGCCCAGCCAGTTAATATCTGTGAATCCGAGTTGGTACCATACATTGCCCTCTATGCCTCCGAAGTTAAGTATCGGTAGAAGTGTTCTTATCTCATCTACCTCATACTCTACATTGATATTATTGCCTATGGTATCTAAAGTATACTGGACACCATCTATCCCCGGAAAATTCATTAGTCGCTGAGCATCTGATTGGATCAGCTCTACATTAATACTATCTCCGATATCAGCCAACAATAATCGTCTTGCGACCATATGGTCTGTCTTCTGCAAGCCACTAAATGTTATCTCACCTAGTCGAGGTGTAGACTCTATCTGAGCAACTGATGACCATGCCAGCGATACAAAAACAAACAAGAAAAATAATCTACTATAAATCACAAATACCATATACCTCAAAGGTAGGCATTGATTATATATTAAACCTAAATCCTAAGTTATAAGTGGCTGCTTGTCCGCCGGTATCGTTTAAGAACTGATTAGAGAAATCTGTGTATAATAATTCAAGCTCAAATTTAGGTGTAAATTGATATTTAAAACCTAAGCCAAATTGTGTGAAATAATCAAAATCAGCTTGCCAAAATGGAGAGTACCCTCCGAGTGTATATAAGGTCATATTAGCAATGGGATTATAACTGAATATCAACACCACAGGTGTAGAGAATCTATTAACATTGCCACTTCCTATATCTTCTATCAGTAGATCTATCTCAGTAAACAATGAAAATGAATTACCGATAGCTATATCATTAAAAAATTGTGTCCACCAAGTAGGTCCATCCCAGTCTATAAATGGTTGCGTACTACTTCCTGTAAGATCCTCTCCTATTGCAAATGTAAATGAACTCTGAATAGAAAAGTTCTCCCATTTTGGTACTGGAGCAAATCTTATCATAGGACCAAAAGCCGTAACACCAGAACGAGCACTATCAGCTCCATCACTACTTCCTAATGCACTAAATGGTGACGAAGGTAATCTTTCATTTCTTACTCTCCTATACCTGGTATTGATCCCTACATTAAGCCTATTTGACAGGCCATATAATGAGGTAATTGTTGTTGTAAAAAAAGTAGACCGATCTCTTAGGTCACCTGGTGATCCAGAGCTCTGTGTATACAAATTGTTAAATATCTTAGTCTCAGTAGTGCCTTTAGGTATGGTAGACGAGACTACATATCTCAGTGAGTTCTTAGCTTTTATTCCTCCTGTAGAAGGCGTTATAATATTGGCATCATTAAGCGTCCAGTCGTAAGCTATGTAATTTAACTTCTTAGTATCAGATAGTGGCGCCTCCATATAATCATTAATGAAACTGATTACCGCCTTCTTATTCCCTCCAAAATCTTTATTATACCAACTAAATATCTTTGACAGATTTATAGTCTTCTCATCGGACGAGAGAAAACTTTTATCATTTAGTGCAGATCGTGTCTGCTCATTAAGTTGTTCCTCCAGTCTATCAGGATGATATGCAAAATCAGTGATAGGTGGACAACCTACTGCTCCACATACTAATACGAAATGAAATCTTGGATCTTGATATTTTTTGATTAATAACTTTTTTTCTATCTCATTAAGGCTGACGCTATTACCTCCAAGTGTACTATTTTTCTTATCAAAAAAGCCAACTACATCCTGCACCGAGCTTACAGGATAATTATCTACAACTTGAGATATAACTAAAAGGTTATAGGCGTTAATAAGAAATGCCTGCTCCATAGCATCAGACATATCACTCATATCTGCAGATGCGATATCCGACACTAAAGCACTCAATTGTGCATTGCCATAGAGGTCATTATAATCCAGCTTGCCTTGCTTGACATTCTGTCTAAAGAAAGCATCAGCTTTATCTATAAAAGCCAATTCTGATTCCTGAGCTAACAGGCTTGCTGACATTCCTATCAGGAGTACGATAATAGTTAAGATATATTTCATAGTTCAATTGTTAGATGCAAAAGTCAATAATAATTAGAGAAATTATGTTATCGATTCTTCCCTAATACTTTTCATTTTTACCTATTATGAGATTAACTATCACGTGGTTGTCTCAGAAAAATATTTTTGTCATAATAACAAGTTATATATACTAAACGAACTCTACAACTTGTTATATACCCAAATTTAGAAATATGGTCAGACGAGAATTAATTGCGATAGGGCTATCATTCATATTGGTAGCAGCACTTGCAGGAGTTATAGCTGTCTCTGCATATGCCATTACGAGTTTTATCGAGACACCTACGGATAGTAAAGAGATTGAGACTATTATTAGTGTGGATCCTGTTATTGCTGCTTAGGGATATTAGGTTTATTATAAAACTGCAGAACATCAAGACGGAATCTTGAATTTACATACGTCGTAGTTGCCTTTCTCTCATGCTTCGCTTCAAACTACGCCGAGCATCCAAAAACTAACGTTTGGCATAGGCTGAAGGAGAGCCATTGCCTGGCCGCCTATGTCACATACAGATATGAAAATTCCGTTTTCAGATCTTAATACTAAAACTCAACTTTATGAATTTCTATCAAAGCATATAAGTCATCGTAGTTTCTTTGGCTGCTATACATCCAATCGCGAGCATGCTCTACGAATCCTGCCCTTACAGGGTTCTCATGAATATAGGCCATCTTCTGCATTATAAATTTATGACTTTCTAATTCTACAGCATGATTATTATGTTTCCAGAATTGGAGCTTACTATTCCGCTTGTGTTTATTCGCTGCAAACTCAAATTGCTTGAGCATCCAAGTTTTTCTACTTTCGTACTTATTCTCTTTTACAGCGTCCAGAATCTTTGTTGCTGTATATCGCTTAAAGTCTCTGACTACATCCGAAAGATTATCGTTCTCAGCTTTGACGATAACATGTACATGATTAGACATGACGACATAAGCATATAACTGCAAGCCTTTATGCTCTCTACAATAAGTAAAACTCTCAAGCAATATATCTACATATATTTTTCGAGTAAATATATCGACCCATTCTACGACAGTAAATGTCAGAAAATATAGTGCAGCTTGATTATCGATCTGATATCCTGTAG
>CALLAG010000127.1 GCA_938002705.1 uncultured Saprospiraceae bacterium
TTATTATGCAATGCCGGTTATAGAAGAGAGGGTAAAGAATCGTGTGAGAAAACGAATTCAAGATAGATATGGAGATAATATCTACGATTATAAGAAACTCGGCGATATAGAATTAGATGCGATTAATATACCAGAGACAACAATCGGAGGCGATTATTTTCCTGGTGTAGACAGATACCAGCAATTCTGTATGATATTTAATTCTAAGATGACAATAGAAGTAGATGGCTGTTATGAGTTCTCGCTCCACTCTGATGATGGATCTATCTTATAGATAGATGATCAGATTATCGTAGATAATGATGGCGGTCATCAGATGGAATTAACTAAGGATACAATAGCATTGAATAAGAGGGAGTACGATATCAAGTTGTGGTACTTCCAGGGTATGCCAGATCGATTTGGATTTATATTCGACTCTAAGTTGATCGGAAAGCTATCTGCATGTAATCAGGAGTTAGAGAATACGGAGATTAAGTTACAGAGTCACCTGTTATTCAATGTGGGAAGCTACACGCTCACTGGTGAAGCAAATAGTCTACTTTCAGAAATCGTCGATAGTATAGGTGATAGAGAAGTTAAGTCAATTGATGTCATAGGTCATACGGATAACGTAGGAAGTGAAACGGACAACATGATATTGTCCGAGAGGAGAGCATCAGCCATAGTCAATGAGTTACGCAAAATAATAACAGATAGTAGTGTCATAATTAACGCTACCGGAATGGGAGAAGATGCTCCTATAGCTACTAATGAGACATCTGAAGGTCGCAATAAGAATAGGCGAGTAGAGATCATTGTGAAATATTAATTATTTAAAGCGAGAAGTGGGAGACCTTCGCTTCTTAAATTTATTCGTAAGAATGCTATAGTGTTCCTTCCCATTTTATGAGGAGAAGGTCAGGATGGGGTAAGTGGATAATAGTTGTTTTAAAATCTGACAATCAGTCTCTTATATGTTTTTGTCAATTTCAGTATGTATTTTGTTTGCTATCACGGGCCAGCGAGAGGTCGAAGACCTTCGCTTCGTAATTGCAATCCTGAGAATGTTTATTCTTGATCACATACTTTAGAGTAATACTCGAGGATATCTACGAAAGTCTCTAGCTTATCCTTATGATCTTCTATAGATTCTGAAAATGCATCACAATGCAGACTCATGTATCTGATCATCCTTCTTTTCATCTTCCTGCTGTCCAGTTTTTTAGCACCTTTATCTTCCTCATCAATTTCTATTAGATAACCGATGTGAGGAAACTTAATGGCGAACTTCAAATCTTTATCTACGTATGTAAAAAATAGTGGATAGTTACGGATAAAGAGGAAGCTACTTCTTTCTCTGTGGTAATATTGATAAGCCTCAATGCTCTCAGAATTATAGATTTGTGCTGCCCAGCAATTGCGTCTATCTTGTTTAAGCTTTGTACAGCGCTTATTATATTTGGCTATTCTGTGATTATGATATATACCAAGCTCCTTATTTATAAATAAACCTATCTCATTTATATCTTTGCTTTTGTACTTTATCTTTTTGGAACTTTTGTTTTTCCTAAAGACAAAATCTGTAGATGTAGAATCAAAATTCTTGATAAAACCCACATGCTTTTCTCCACTATGCAATAAGATATAGCCCTTCTTATAATCCTGAGCAGAGGCATTACTGTATGTTAGAAGAGTGATAAGTAGAATGAAGAACTTATAGTATTTCATAGTTTTCCTGACTATCAGTTAATGGATTGTCCTATTTCTGATATTAAATATACAAGCTTATATACTATATATCAGACCTACAGCTTGTGCAAATCATTGACTAATAATGATTTCGTCTACCCATAAGGTGGATTTTGTATTTCTAATGTATAATCCAGGTTTATCTATAAAATGCTGACATTAGACGATAATCCCCCGATATAGGAATTATAGACTGTTAATATGAGTTTTGCTTATATATAAGGGAAATACATATGATGTAAAATCGTATTTTTGACCTTATAATTGCTCATTTTTTAACATTTACATGCTCGATAATAGACGAAAATCTTTTTGGCGAAAGCCTGAAGGCATCACAGGCTTGATATTTCTTATAGGAGCACTCCTTCTGGGAGGAGCACTTATCAGTTCAGGAATAGGAGCTATCATGACATTCATAGGTACTACAGGAGGACTGATAACTACATTGGCTAGTTTGGGTCTGATCATATATATGGCATTAGATGGTAAGGCTCGTAATCTCGTATCATATCTATATAAGAGTACGATGAGATGGATCACGGGACTATTCGTTACTATAGATCCTATAGGTATCCTTAAGAACTATGTCGATGACCTCAAGAAGAACCTTAAGAAGATGCGTATGCAGATAGGTAAGCTCAGAGGTCAGATGCATATCCTTAAGGAGATGATCATCAATAATCAGAAGCAGATCAAGACCAATCTCGACCTTGCAGCTGCTGCAAGAGATAATCAGCAACAGGCTGTCCTTATTCTCAAAAGCCGTAAAGCAGGTAGACTCAAGGAATCCAATATGAAATTGGATGACCTCTACAAGAGAATGGAAGTCCTCTATAGAGTATTATCTAAGATGTATGAGAATTCTTACATCCTATCAGAGGATATAGAAGACCAAGTCAATCTTAAGGCACAAGAACGTAAAGCGATGCTGGCAGGTCACTCAGCTATGAAGTCGGCGATGAGTATCATCAAGGGGGATGCAGATAAAAGGTTGATGTTTGACCAAGCGCTAGAACATATCGCTGATGATGTCAGTAATAAAGTAGGGGAGATGGAGCAATTCATGGAGATGTCAGAAGACTTTATGAATTCTATAGATCTGCAGAATGGTATCTTCGAGGAGAAGGGTATGCAGATGCTCGATGAGTGGGAGAAGAAGTCGACATCTCTATTATTAGGTACAGAAAAAGAAGATCTTATAACTTCTGCTAATAATGACAGTGATGTATTAGATCTTAATGCTCCTGTGAGAGAACCAGAAAAGTTAGGCAGATCTAATCAGTACGATACTTTTTTCGAATAGATAATTATACAGAATTCACTTATACATACGTAATTGCAAATAAATTTAAAACACATATAATGGCAAGACGACTCACTACTTTTTCTAAGTTATTAATTGTTCTATTGATCCTTGCAGGATTGTTTTTTGGTGGACAATACATCATGAATAATACGCAGATAGGACAAGATCTAAAAGATAAAGCAGAACAAGAAAAAACAGAATCCAATGATTCTGATAGCAGAAATAATGATACTTCTAATGCTGATACGAAAACGGCAAGCAGTAAAGACGGCGGCCTATTCAATAAGAGTAATCGTAGTGGCAGCAAGGATGGTAAGGTGCTCAGGGTACAGTTAGTAACTTGGCCAGGATATGCGCCGGGACTATACTTTAATGAAGGTGCTGACGCCAATACGCGAAGTCGATTCTATAAAGACTATGGCTTCAAAGTAGAATTTACAAGAGAAGATGATCTTATCAATGCGATGAATGCATGGTTAGCTGATGAGTATGATGTTATCGTACAGACGGCGGATGCATATCCATTATACACGTCCATTCCAGATGTGATGGCATTTAACCCGAGAGCATTCATACAGACGGATTGGTCGAGAGGTGGTGATGCCATTATCGCTAAGAGAGGTATCAATTCTATCAATGATCTCAGAGGTAAGCGTATAGCTCTTGCTGTACCAGCACCTGCCCAGACGATGTTGATCACAGCACTGGAGTCAGCAGGTATGACGATAGATGATGTCAAGGTCATTAAGACGACTGATAATATCGCCGCAGCGGAATTATTCCAATCTAATGATGTAGATGCCGCAGTAGTATGGAGTCCATTCGATATAGAAGCGACGAGTAAGGTACCTGGTTCTAAGATATTACTGACGACTGTAGAGCAGTCTCATATCATAGGTGACATCATGTTAGCAAAGGAAAGCGTGATGAAAGAGAAGAGAGATATGTTCAACGGATTCTACGAAGGATGGATGAGAGCAGTAGCAGAAATGAATAACGCCGGTAATAAAGAAAAAGCAGCCAAATACTTAGGCGAATTTCTTCAGTTACCACTTGCTGATGCACAAGGAGCTATGACGACGGTCCACTATGCAAGTCATGGTGACAATATGGATTTCTTTGGGTTAAATAAGTCATACAGAGGTATGCAGGGAGCCGACCTCTACAGTAAGATGAACACCAAATTTGTAGAGATGGGTGATAGCGAAGGTGTAGGTCCAGCATGGCGAAACGTAATTAATACAAGCCCCATACTTGCAGCTAACTCTAAGTTACAAGGTGCTCAGTATGCGAGCGAGGGTGCTAAGACATTCACACCTCCTACTCCGAAAGCAAAAACTGTAACGCCGATAGCCTCTAAGCCAGTAAGTATAAGTTTTAATACAGGTCAGTATCAGTTAACTGAAAATGCTAAGACGATCATAGATCTACAATTCGCTGAGACGGCTAAGTCATTCGGTAATATGAGAATACGTATAGAAGGTAATACTGATAATGTAGGTGCTCCTGCTATGAATCAGAAACTATCAGAAAAGAGAGCGAGAGCGGTAGCACAATATCTACAGAATACTTATCAGATGGATGCTAATAGATTCGTGGTTATCGGTAATGGTCCTAATAAGCCAGTACCAGGCTGTGAGAGAAATCAAGATAACGCTTGTAAGGCTAAGAATAGAAGAACAGATTTCCAGTTAATCCCGGGATAATACTTTAATCTAATAGATGAGTTGGTTATTTAATCTTAGAGGAGATATCCCTAAGCAATATAGATTGTTATTAGAAGTACTAGGCGTCGCCTTATTACTTCTTATATGGTTTATATTATCATATGGTGAGGACCCTATTATGTCTAAGTTGACATTGCCATCACCAGGGGAGGTATTCTCTTCGTATGGTGAGATGATCACTCAGAATGATCTTATTAAGAATACCTTTCGTTCTATTGGGCTCAATCTTGGTGGTTATATCAAGGCTCTGCTATGGACGATTCCACTCGGATTTATTATCGGTCTATTCCCTCTGTTCAGAGGACTTTTTCATAGGACGATAGATGCGATAAGATTTGTGCCGCTTGCGGCATGTACGGTACTATTCATAGTATGGTATGGGACGAGCATTCCTATGAAGGTTAACTTCCTGGCATTCGGTATATTTATATTCTTACTGCCGATTGTCATACAGAGAATATTCGAGGTCCAGGATGTCTACCTCAAGACGGTATATACGATAGGGGCTAATAAGTGGCAGACGATTAAGTCCGTATATATCCCTTCCGTTATGTCTAAGTTGATAGATGATGTTAGGATATTGACAGCGATATCATGGACCTATATCGTAGTGGCTGAGACGATTAATTCTGAGGAGGGTGGCCTCGGTGCATTAACCTATATCGTCAGGCGACAATCACAGACGGATAAGCTATTCGGTATACTCTTACTTTTTATTTTCATAGGAATAATTCAAGATAGAATATTCGTAAGATTAGATAAGGAGCTCTTTCCACATAAGTATCAGATTAAGGATGCACATAAGCACAGTTCTGAGGATAAAGCATCTGTATGGGATTCTATATTTGATTTTTCATTTATGGCATTTATATGGTCAGCATTGGGCATCTATGTAGTATTAACGATTAATGAATTTGTGGGATTCCTTGGAGGTATTAAGGTGATAGATTATCTATTCGGTGATTCTTGCTGGGCATTCCATGTTGTGATGTTGAGTGTTATAGCGTATAAGGCTAGGAAGGTTTGGAAGAAGAGAGCAGTTTAGTAGTTACTAGTTTAGAGTTACAAGTTACTAGTTAAGATTGGTGAGTCTTATGATTCTTGGATAGGTAAAGGAAGTACTAAGAGTTACTAGTGACGAGTTACTAGATCGTAAAGAAGTAGAAAGTGGAAGAGGTATAAGGGATTAAGAGATGTGATCAGTGTAATCTGAGAAATCAATTTAATTCTGCGATTCAGACAAAAGTGGTGTAAAAGTGTTACGATAACTAAAAGAGTATGCCGAAGGCTACAAAGGCTTCAGCTTGGATGAAGCTCTTTTAATAGAGACTTAGATAGAAGTAATTATCAATATTTTGAATATAAAATTAGAATCATAATAAATGTTTGCGGATAATCCTAATCAGAATAATATCATAGAGTTGCGAGGTATATCGCAGAGCTACGACGGTGGTCAGAATTGGATTATCCAAGATTTTGATTTTCTAATAGAAGATAAGCCAGACCAAGGGCAGTTCGTTGTATTATTAGGTATGTCAGGTAGTGGTAAGTCTACAGTACTGAGATACATAGCTGGTCTACAGAAACCGACTAAAGGTACCGTTCTTGTAAAGGGAGAAGAGGTTGATAAGCAGAGAGTGAGTATGGTGTTCCAGCAATACTCTTCACTACCATGGTTGACAGTTCTTGAGAATGTAGGTTTAGCATTGAAGTTCCAAGGAGTAAGCAAGAAAGAACGTGATGAGAAAGCGATGGAGTTGATTAAGTTAGTCGGACTTGAGGGCCATGAGAAGAAATTTGCTCAGTATCCTACATTATCAGGTGGGCAGTTACAGCGAGTAGCGATAGCAAGAAGCTTACTTGCTAATCCTGAGATTCTCATCATGGATGAGCCATTCGGTGCATTAGATGTAAAGACACGTCTGACGATGCAAGATCTACTTACTAATATCTGGAGACAGTTCCAGTCTACTATCATATTCGTTACTCATGATATATCAGAAGCTGTCTATCTTGCTGATGATATCTATATCATGAAATCCCAACCATCTAAGATTGTAGAACATATACACGTAGATCTACCTATAGAGAGAAACAGACTGACCAAAAGAGACCCTCAGTATATAGCTCTTGTGCATGAGGTAGAAGACAGAATGATCTCGGTATCTGAATTGTAGATTATAACTTATTACAATCCTAATGTCAGATCCTACGCATAATATTAATCCACATTATAAGAAGCATCCCGCTGTATCATACACGGTAGATCAATGTAAGCATGGCATAGCCGATCAGAATCCAGCTATCCTAAGTTTCCTCATATCCAAAGCCGAGAGCAGGATACCTAAAGATCATGAGCTATTGTATAAGGTATTGCAGGATATAGAAGATACAGGACACAGTAGAGTCATAGCCTTATCAGGAGCTCCAGGTGTAGGTAAGAGCACATTCGCTAACAGTTATGGCCAGTACCTTATAAGTAAAGGTCTTAAGATTGCAGTGCTTCCTGTAGATCCCTCTAGTAATATCAGTCGTGGAAGTATACTAGGTGATAAGACACGTATGGAAGATATTGTCACATCGGCTCAGGTCTATATCAAGCCGATGCCTTCTTCACTGTCTGTAGGTGGGGTAGCACCAGCAAGTTTCTTAGCGACACACATATGTCGCTTAGCACAATTTGATTATATCTTCTTAGAGACAGTAGGTGTGGGCCAATCAGAATATGAGGCTCGGCACCTCGCAGACTTGTTTTTATTATTGTTACAACCCGGAGGAGGTGATGATCTACAAGGTATCAAGCGAGGTATCATGGAGATGGCGGATATCCTTCTTATTAATAAAGCTGACGGAGAACTCGAATCATCAGCAAGAAATTCCTTAGATGCATATAAGCAATCACTAAGATTGATGCTTCCTAATACTTATGGATGGAAACCAAAATCAGGATTATATTCTTCAGTCTCAGATAAGTATAACGCAGACTTAAGCTCTTATATAGAATCATACTACGATTATATGTCCTCGGATGATAGACTTATTAGCTTAAGAGAAAGACAAAACTTGCACTACTTCGATACACATTATAAGGAGATTCTGATACAGCAACTTCTACAATCTAATAATCTCAGAGCTGCTATCACGGACCTAAGAAATGATATCCAAGATCAGAAAATCTACCCTTACATTGCCTTACAGAA
This sequence comes from uncultured Saprospiraceae bacterium, assembly GCA_938002705.1. Classification (GTDB taxonomy): domain Bacteria; phylum Bacteroidota; class Bacteroidia; order Chitinophagales; family Saprospiraceae; genus RFSX01. Next base: position 7,965 of record CALLAG010000127.1, read on the forward strand.
ACTGAAAGCCTTAGCCCTATCATGAAGTTGAAGATTATTTTATTGCTATCCTTGATACTAATGGCTTCTAAGTTCTACGCATCTGACACTTTAGGATTCGTATCTCCTGTAGATCATAAAGTTATTTTGACAGGTAATTTTATGGAGTTACGGAGTAATCACTTCCACTCAGGTATAGATATCAAGTCCAGGAGAGGGGTCGCAGGTGATGTAATCAAGTCAGTACATGATGGGTATATCTCACGTATAAGAATAACGAGTGGAAGCTATGGTAATGCGCTCTACATAGACCATCCTAATGGTTATACAAGTGTCTATGCACATCTTGACGAATTCATACCCGAGATAAGTTCTTATCTTGAAGATATCCAGTATAGTCTAGAACGTTTCGAGGTGGATATATATCTACCTGATAGCCTTCTATCAGTCGTACAAGGTCAGGAGATCGGTCGTATGGGTAATACTGGTAGGTCATTCGGACCTCACTTGCACTTTGAGATTCGGAAAACGGACAGTGAGACTCCAGTCAATCCTGAGCTATATGGCTTTGGGCCTCAAGATAGTAAGCCGCCAGTACTGCAGGCACTGTATGTATATCATATCGATGATAATGATAAGGTAGGACAATCGGATGTCAAGTACTTTAATCCTAAGAAGTTAGGCTATGAGCTGCATCTCCCAGAGGTTTCCGTCTCGTCTGATAAGGTGGGATTAGGACTACAGATGTATGATAGTATGAATGGTGGGAGTAATAAGAATGGGATATATAGTTATAAGCTATATGTAGATGATAGCTTGAAGTATGTATGGAAAGCAGATGCTTTTTCTTTTGACGATAATAGAAAGATCAATGCCTTTATGGACTATGGTAGGTATAAGAAGTTTTCGCAGAAAATATACTTACTCTATCAGCAAAAATGCAGTGACTTTATAGAGTCTATATCTCCTGATAATGGCATCATATCTCTGCAGGAGGGGGATATAAAAAACATAAAAATACAAGTTATAGATATCCGTGGTAATGAAGTCGAAACACAGTTCAGACTATCAAAGAAAAGTTCTACAGCTATTATCAGTGATGAGTCAGTAATGTCATGTGATCACGCATATAGAAAGTCAAGCGGGGTCTTCGATATAGACTTTGAAGAAGGCGCATTCTATAGTCCTCAGAATCTCAGTATAGAATCTTCTAAGCAAAAGGCACTTAATCAGAACTGTCATACTATAACTGTGGGGAATCGTTCTATTCCTGTGAGTAAGAGGTATAAGATATCCTGTAAGATCCCCTCTGAGTATAATGATCAGTGGACTATAATATCGAGAGGTAGCAACGGGAAGTATTATGATTTCGGAGCAGATACATTAGGCGGTAAGTTAACGTCTGAAGTTGATGAGTTAGGTCAGTTTTTCGTATACAAGGATAAGGAGCCACCGAGCTTAGAAGTCATTAATCTGCAGGCCTCTATGCAGTCCCCTTGGAAGATCAGAATCAAAGATAATCTTATCCCCGACGGTAGATTGGACGACTTATCCTACCGAGCCACTGTCAATGGTAAATGGATCAGGATGCGATATGACCTTAAGAATGACTTATTGATATTTAATGATTTTGAGAGATTAGGACCGGGGCCCTATCGCTTCCTACTGGTAGCTACTGACAATTGTGGTAATAAGTCTACACTCAATAGATTAATACAATAGCATAGGGTGGAGTACCACCTTCTCTATCCCCTTCATAGAGATAGTAGTAGCTATCTGTTTCATACCTCATTTTATTAGTGTTTATAATCCTTTTTTAGCCAGTATGACTAAACTTTATTGGTCAAGTGATGTTCATTCTTTGCTAACGAAACTAATAAACTATGAAAATCGAAGAAGGAAAAAAAGTACCTCAGTTCAGCTTACTTAATCAAGATGGAATTGAGGTTTCTTCAGAAAGCCTAATAGGGTCTAAATATATATTGTTTTTCTACCCGAAAGATGATTCTCCAGGGTGTACTAAGGAAGCATGTAGTATAAGAGATAATTATTCGTCACTACAAAAGAAGGGGTACAAGGTTTTCGGTGTAAGTCCTGATAAGGTAAAGAAGCACGAAAAATTCATAGCCAAATATGAGTTTCAGTATGACTTACTCGCTGACACTGAGAAGGAGATGATAGAATCTTTCGGTCTATGGGGTCCTAAGAAGTTTATGGGTAAGGAAATAACGGGTGTCTACAGAACTACCGTATTAGTCAATGAGGAAGGCGTCATAGATAAGATAATATCAAAGGTTGTAACTAAGTCACATGGACAGCAGATCCTTGACGTCATAGAAGAGCTTAA
>CALLAG010000128.1 GCA_938002705.1 uncultured Saprospiraceae bacterium
TAGAGTTGTTGTCAGATGTGAGAGATGTATCTGATCAGCTTCCAGATATCGTACTATCGCCTAATCCTGTATCAGATATACTTTCTATTAAGTCAGAGGTGCTTTTGCAAGGGCGGCTATATATTCATGATATACATGGAAAATTGCATAGCTCGCAAGAGATATCAAGAGCATATCAGCATGATGTGGATGTATCCACTTTAGGTCAAGGCAGTTACATGATGATCTTAGAAGATGATAATGGAAGAAGAGTTATTAAGCGATTTGTTAAGATGTAATTCCGATGGCCGTTTATAATGTAGCTACGTAAACCATAAATTTATCAACGTGGATCGAACATTATACTAAAATCATTTCCACCAAAGGCAGTCATGTCTCCACAAGGTCGAAGTGGAAACTATGCTACTTATTTGTCTGAATCATGATCAGCCTACGGCAGACAGGTTTTCAGGATTATTAGATGATCATGATCTTGCGTGATCCTAATGGGAACTAAGTTCTTGTCAAATTATTCAGTTCTGTGGATAACAAACTTTGCTGTACATTTGAATTGTATTCAAGAATATGAAGCAAAAACTAATACAAGCACTAACAGCAAATTACGATACTCGTGAAGCCACAAGCATAGCAGATTATTATGCTGACGCAATGCAAGGGCGTGAGCTTACTGATATAGAAAGTGATACACTAAAACTACTAGATGGTTATCCTGTGCAGTATGTGACGAATACCTCATTCTTCTATGGTCATAAGCTATATGTAGATGAACATACATTAATTCCGAGACCTGAGACAGAGGAGTTAGTGCATTGGGTAGTATCAGATAATAAAGACGCAGATGCGGAGATTTTAGATATAGGAACAGGTAGTGGGTGTCTTTTGCTTTCTATTCTTCATAAGTTAAAGAATGCTAAGGGTATTGGACTTGATGTTGATCCACAAGTCCAGAATGCATTTGATAAGAATGTTGATATTCTGAATGTTGAAGCTCAGTTTTTGAGTTTAGATTTTCTTGATAAGGAAGCTTGGGCATCTTTGCCATCCTACGATATTATCGTTTCTAATCCTCCGTATATAAGCAAAGAGGAAGTCGAGCGATTAGGTCCAGGGGTCTTTAAGCATGAGCCACATCTGGCATTGTTTACAGATGATGATCCATTGATATTTTATAAGATGACATTGGAGTTTGCTGAGACACATCTTAAGCAAGGGGGATGTATCTATTTTGAGACAAGTGATCTCTATCATGAGGAGATGGAAGGGATGGTAAGTAAGTATAACTATAAGCATGAGTTCAAGAAGGATATGCAAGGAGCATGGAGGATGCTTAAGTTGTGGAGTCAATGACAGTAGGCCTTATTCAATAATTATCAGTATAATTATATCATGAAGAAGATAGCGCTTATATCAGATACTCATAGTTACCTTGGTGATGATGTCATAGAGCACTTACAAGATGTAGATGAGATATGGCATGGGGGAGACCTCGGTGATCCTGCATTGATAGATAAGTTAGAAGCTTTCGGTAAGCCGCTAAGAATGGTTTACGGTAACATAGATGGCACTGCAGTCAGAAATCAATTCAACTTAAATGAAGAGTGGAACTGCGAAGGTGTCAAAGTATTTATGACCCATATCGGAGGATATCCTGGCAGATATACTAAGCGGGTCTATGCTTTACTCAAGAGGGTACAGCCTGATCTTTATATCTGCGGACACTCTCATATATGTAAGGTCGTCAAGGATAAAGCCATGAACCTCATACATATGAACCCCGGTGCCTGTGGCATAGAAGGCTTTCATCAGATAAGAACGATGCTGTTGTTTGATTGTGATAAGGGGAAAGTTCAGAACCTTAGGGTTGTGGAGCTGGGTTTGAGAGGGCATGGGAAGTAGTGGTCTATAGTAGTTAATCAGCCTTACAAATAAAATACAGATAACTTGCAAATAAGTCAATTCCACATTATATTCGAATAAAATACAGATAAATTACGAATAATCTAATATGGAATCTAAGTTATCCTTCAACTTCAAAACAAATCAAGAAATCCTAAAACTTATAGGTTTCATTGATCGGTTTAAGGGTAGATGGACGCAGGTTGAAGGAAAAGGATCAAGGTACCTCAATGAGTTGCGATTAATAGCCACAATAGAGAGTATTGGTTCTTCTACTCGTATAGAAGGATCAAAGATGTCAAATGAAGATGTTGAAGACTTTGTTAATGCCATCAAAATCTCATCTTTTAAATCAAGAGACGAGCAGGAAGTTTTTGGATATTATGATACATTAAATTTGATTCTGGAGTCATATGAATCAATTTCTCTTTCGGAGAACCATATACACCATCTACACAAAACATTACTTAGTAAAAGCTCTAAGGACAAAAGGCATAGAGGTAAGTACAAGCAGCTTTCTAATAAGGTGGTGGCTAACTATCCAAATGGAAAACAAAAAGTCATATTCAATACCACAGAAATACACCTTGTCAATCAAGAAATGGAAGCTGCTATTAAATGGACAACCAGTGCAATCAAAAATGAAGAAACGCATCCATTAATTGCTATTGCTGTTTTTATATATGAGTTCTTGTCTATTCACCCATATCAGGATGGTAACGGTAGATTGTCTCGATTAATAACAACATTATTACTTCTTCAATCCAACTATGATTTTGTTCAGTATGCATCCGTAGAATATGAAATTGAAAAACAGAAAAAGGAGTACTATAAAGCATTAATGGCAGGCCAAAAAAACAGGTACTCTAAAAGAGAAAAAATTGATAAATGGATGCTATTCTTTCTAAATACCTTGAAGAAGACAATTGTCAAGCTGGAATCAAACTATGAACAGATAAAGGATAAGAAGAGCTACCTCAATACCAGGCAATCAGATGTTTTGAATTTTATTAAAAAGAACGAACCCATTAAGATAAGTGACTTAACTAATGCACTTGATGCATATACCCCCTATATCCTAAAGAAGGATATGAAGTACCTGGTCGATGAGGGGCTTATAAAGAGGATAGGTAAAGGAAAAGCAACTACATATATTTTTAATCAATAGGAATAGAAGAATAGAGTTATCCTCATCCTTAACCGCTCCATCTTTTTTAAGGCATAAAGATTTTGTTCTTCTACAATCAAATGGTGGTATCACGCATAAAAAAAACGGATCAACTCAATTAAGAGCCTTTCCGTTTTCTATTATATTTTATTACTTGTTACATTTCCAATACAAATTCACCTACTGCACTTCCTTCATCAGAGCATAAGCATCATCTTCTTTCTTGCGGCTCTCACTGGGAAATGGAATCGCCGCTAATTCTTTTAGAAGGACATCTCTTTGTTCCATAAACTGAGCCATCTCTTCTTTAGGTAGTGGATCCTTGGGAGCAAAATTCTCTCGTAAGTGATTGACTTGTCTGCCGTTTTTCCAGAATCTAAAACATACGTGAGGTCCTGTTGCAAGACCTGTCTGGCCTACTTCTCCTATTGTCTGACCTTGAGATACTTTGACGCCTCGCTTTATGCCTTTGCCTATCTTTCTCATATGCAGATACTGCGTCTGATAAGTCTTATCGTGTCTGATTTTGACAAAGTAGCCATTATTACGTGTATAGCTGGCTTTCTCTACGACGCCATCAGCGACTGAGAATATAGGTGTACCTGCTGGTGCCGCATAGTCAGTGCCGAGATGTGGTATTCTTCTTTTCTTGATAGGGTGGAATCGTCTTAAGTTATATCTGGATGAGATGCGTGAGTGCTTAAGAGGAGCTCTCAGGA
>CALLAG010000129.1 GCA_938002705.1 uncultured Saprospiraceae bacterium
AAAGAGACCAATCTTCAGACAGAGTTGGCCTACCTTAAGAATCAGGTTAATCCTCACTTCTTATTTAATACTCTTAATAACTTATTCATCATGTCAAAGAAGGTGGATAAGAAGACACCCGATGCAATATTGCAGTTGTCAGATCTGCTGCGCTATCAGCTCTATGATTGCGAGTCAGAATTTGTCACTATAGAGAAAGAAGTAGAATATCTTAATAACTATATAGAGCTAGAGAAGCTGCGTAGACAAGATATGGATATACAACTGCACGTTGTGGGTAATGTAGCATCAGCTAAAATTAGACCTCTCATATTAATACCGTTTGTAGAGAATGCATTTAAGTATAGCAATACTGGCGGGGTAGGGTCAGCCTACATTCATATACAGATAGATCAAAGCGAAAATCAATTTCATTTTATCTGTAAGAATAATGTCGGTATAATCAAAGCTTCCGAGGTAGGAGGTATCGGACTAGCTAATGCAACACGTCGATTAGAGCTAGCTTATCCCGGTAAGCACTCATTATCCACAGATAATAAGGAAGGAGAATTTATTGTAAATCTCAGAATAGATAATCAATGATAGATTATATCATCGTCGATGACGAACCCTTAGCACGAGATGGTATGGAGCTCAACTGTAATCAAGTGCCATATCTCAATCATTGTGGCTCATTCGCTAATGCCATCCAAGCTCATGGTTATATTAATGAACACCACATCGATCTTATATTTTTGGATATAGAGATGCCAGGGATAACGGGATTAGACTTTATCAAAACCTTAGTAAGTAAGCCTCAGATTATATTGACCACGGCATATCCTCAGTATGCCTTGGAGTCTTATGAGCTGGAAGTTACAGATTACTTAGTCAAGCCTATACGCTTCGAGCGATTCCTTAAAGCTGTCAATAAAGCTCATGAATACTTAGAACTTATAAAACAACCAGAGTCTGTCATAGATAACTACGAGGATACATTCATCTACATCAAGTCAGATCGGCAATATGTCAAGGTCTATTATGAGGATATCTTATTTATAAAAGGGATGAAGGACTACGTCATGATCTCAACGACCAAGGATAAGTATATGACGGCTATGAATATCAAGACGATATTAGCTCAGTTACCGAAGCACTTATTCGCCCGTATATCGAAGTCTTATATCGTACAGATTAAGCAGATTGCTAGAGTAGGAACGGATGCTATCTTCTTATCCAATGAGGATGAGATATCTCTGGGCCCATCTTATAAGGAGGACTTCATTAATAAATATGTGCTTACTAATCTTGTGAAGCGGTAGGCAGTTATGCTCTGTTATATTCTATGGTGATATCAATAATAAGCACATTGGTATAAACAAGAACAATCAATATCCGCCATAAAACCTTCTCATAAACCATTCTATAGCTAATAGCAAAATGAGTACCGCTATGAGCCATTGGTAATCCAACAGAGACTTAGTCTCAGCTTTCTGGAAGAGAATAGGCTTGATGTTTTCGTTATTACTTAGGATATCACTGAGCTGCGGGACGCCAGCTGGGTAGATCACTTCTCCACCGTACTTCTCAGTCAAGCTGTATAGAAGATCGTGCTTAGCTGTAAGATCATATTGTTCTTTGACGATAGACTGTACTGAGAACTTACCTGTTGCGGTGATGTTCTTACCGTTATAATTTGTATTAGCGACGTATGTGTAGTTGTCTTCTGGTAGACGACCAGCGTCTATATAGTAGGAGTTGTTATTCTTAGAGAAAGTATAATCGAATTTCTCTCCTGCGCTATTGCTTATCTTAAGATAGGCTTCTTCAGTATTGATAGCTTCGTAGTTGGCATTATAGAGCTGTGCATCGAATAGGATGTTCTCGTTCTCTTTGTAAGCGATCTTATTAGTGAATGCTCTGAACTGTCTCTTATCTTCTTTCTGTGATATGTATTGTAATGTCTTAAGAATAGTCTCTTTGGTAAATGGCTGATCCGGGAAGTCACCAAATTCTGTCAGCCTCCATCGCCATATGCCTTCGCCGGTAAGGACAGCTTGCTTATGATTTTCTATGTCAGAATAGGCGAGTAGTGGATATCGTGTTTCTACATTACCGATCTTCTGATATAGTAAGACCTTTGATGTAGCTGCAGTTTTATATTCGCCGAAAGGCACCTTAAGAGGTACGAATTGCTTAACCTTATTCTTAAGCAGATCACTTAATGTAAATAGGTTAAATCCACCTTCTAATATCGGCGTGATCTCATTCATACTTGTATTAGAACCATTGATAGTCAGTACATTCTGAGCACTATTAAGCAGGCTCGTGCTTGTCTCACCACCTACGATATAGAAACTCGGTTTCTTTAATTTCTTAATCTGCGCTAAGTAAGTACTGATGTCATATTTCTGACTCGGTAGGTTATGCATTATCACGATGTCATATGCATTAAGATTTGTCATCGGCTCATTGGCCATTTTGACATCTATGGTATAGTTCTTATTACTTGATACGATCGACTTGATCGCTTTGATATCGGGGTGTGGACTATCAGCAAGCAGTAATATTTTCTGTCTTGCATCTAATACATCTACATATATATTCCGACTATTATTAGCGGTAGTGACTTCGCTTCCGATATTAGCGAGACTGATAACATACTTTGTGTTACCTATCTGATCAGCAGCTAATTCAAATGAGAAAGACTTGAAGTAATTGTTCTTATCTATCTTAAATGACTTGCTATCGAGCTTAGTCGTCTTGCCATTAGTAACTTTGGATAAGCTGATGCTACTGTTAGCTCCTACGGCATTATAGGCTTGGACATCAGTCTCTATGACGAATCTATCGTTGAGATAGACAATCCTGTTATGCAACACATTTTTTATAAGTAGATCTCTTCTTATAGTTGTGTCACCAAGCGCTATGGTGTATAGTGGTGCTTGCATCTTAGAATCTGTATATAGAGGATTCTTACCCTCATTATAGATGCCGTCGGTGACTAATATAACAGCTCCAAGGTTCTGATCTTCGTAGTTATCAGAGATAAACTCTAATGGCAGTGATAGATTAGAAGATTGATTATCTAAAGTATCTGCATCAGAGAATGAGATACGATCACTGAATGTTAGATCGATTACTTCATATTTATTACTGAGTGTTGTCCTTAAGTTTTGGATGTCGGTATTCAGCTGAGTCAGGGTCTCTGTATTAGTCGCAAGTGATATGGATTCTGAGGTATCTTCTGCGATGACGATAAGGGGCTTCTGCTCCTCAGTGATGAAATGCTTAATAAGCGGACCGAGTAGGAGATATAGGATACCTAAGACAGTCAGAAACCTCAGTAAACCAAGCAAGCTGGGTAGCCATGACTTGTTCTCTTTGATACGTTTGTCTCTGAAATATAGGCTGAGAGCATAGACTATAGCTATGATTGCAATGACTATAAGAAAGTATCCTGGGTATGAAATTGTAATATTCTCCAAAGTTTCTTGATGATTCGATTGCAAATTTAATCTTTTAGAACTTACCACGTAATGTATAACTGATACAATGGTAGCAAAGACCTACAGTCTATATGTCGGAATGCTTAATTATCTATTAATTCTTTCCAGATAAGAAACTGTAATCGGTATGAGAACGTTCAATTGGGGTATTCATAATATACTTGGTATCTTTGTTTTACATCAGTACTTATCACTAATTCTAATACATAATAGATGAAACGATCTTTTTTTATAATAGCTTTTATACTTATTGCCGTAATGGCTAAGGCTTCTTATATCGTCATTCCTATGGATGAGAAGCAGAAAGATCATCTTAAGTCCTATGGCATCGTCTATTGGGTATTGGAGAATGAGGCTGAAGCTTACTGGTTGTTGAATTATAGAGGTGGCTCATTTGCATTTGATAATATCCCTACGTTTGAGAAAGAGTGTAAGACAAGAGGTATATCGTATGAGATCATCCCTAATGCCCAGTTTGCACAACTAAGACAACAAATCGCTAATCCCGAAGTCAATCAGGATGTCATAAAATTAGAACAAGCTCCCAAAATAGCGGTCTATACACCTGATTTTAATGCAAAAGGAGAGAGGATACAGCCATGGGATGATGCCGTTACGATGGTGCTGACTTATGCAGAGATACCTTATGAGACGGTATATGACAGAGAGGTATTAGAAGATAAGCTGGCAGAGTTTGATTGGTTGCACCTGCATCATGAAGACTTTACAGGGCAGTATGGTAAGTTCTATCAGTCGCATGGCAATAAGCCATGGTATAAGGCTAACCAATCTAAGATGGAATCGATAGCTACAGAGCTGGGATTTAAGAAAGTATCTCAACTTAAACTTGCTGTGGTCAAGAAGAT
>CALLAG010000130.1 GCA_938002705.1 uncultured Saprospiraceae bacterium
CTGCAGTCATTCAAGATGACTATAACTTCTTGATAAATCCATCACATAAGAATTTCAAGAAAGTAAAGATGATTTCAGTTGAGGAATTCGGATTTGATAAGAGGTTATTTTTGAGATAATCTTGATTATTGAATTTAAGGATTTCTTGATTAGCAAATTATACGATCCTACTCATCCTAAAATCCTGAAAATCAAGATTCAGACAAAAAGGAAACGAGGGCAGAATCTTGATTATTGGATTAGAGGATTTCTTGACTTGCAAATTATACGATCTTACTCATCCTAAAATCCTGAAAATCAAGATTCAGACAAAAGAAACGCAGAGGGCAGAATCTTGATTATTGGATTTAAGGATTTCTTGATTTACAAATTATACAATCCTAAGCATTACAAAATTGTATAATCCTAATTCCGACAATACAACATAAACAAGATCCAGTCTCCCACTACTTCAACACCATGCCCTCCTTAGAGAACTGCTTATAACTCACATACACTGCTACTATAGCAATTACACAAAGAGTCGCAACTATAAAGAAGTAATGGCCCATATTGATAGTACCTGCGACTATTTCTTTGGTAGCTAATGCGATATTAAGAATAGGGATCGCTGCTGTCGTCCACGTCAGCTCTATACCTGGCATCATACCTATCAGCGCCGGCATGATGATCACAAAGGATATAGGAGTCAATATACTCTGAGCTTCTTTAAAGCTCTTGGCCCTGACAACCATTGCTGATATCATTCCTGCAAAGAAAAAACTCAACGGAATAATCATCACAAATAGCATCATCACATACTTAAATTGTATGATGTTAGATATCGTCTCGAGCAGATCAGCTGGAATATCTGGCAATAACTTAAGCGCTGCTACGAGACCTAATATGGTCATGACAGCTGCGGCCAGTCCAACCAAGGCTATCGTAATAACCTTACCTAATAGTATCTTAAATCTGGAAGCTGGCACGGTCAGCAATGTCTCTATCGTCCCTCTCTCCTTCTCACCCGTGATCAGATCTAAGCCCGGATACATACATCCCGTAAAGCAGAATATGATGAATAAATAAGGCAATATTCCACCAGCTAATTTTCCTAACTGTTCTTTCTTAGGTGCTATATCATACTTGTATAATTCTATAGGATTGATGGCTTCTTTAGTAAGAGATAAGTCTACTATTCTTGCATCTAATAGTGTCTCTTCGTAGTCGTCTATGATTGTAGACAATCTGTCTTTTACAGAGATATTAGTGGACTTATACCACATATTGACTTTGCCAGTTCCGGCATTACTGACCTTAGTGATATATCCATCTACGAAAGCAACCATCGCATCTAAACTGTCTGCTAATATGGCGTCTCTACCCTCTTCTATTGTCACATCAGTTAGTAACTCATAACGTGCTGTATCGAATGTAGCAGCGAATGCTGCGGGAGCATCAAGCATTGCTACCTTTAGTTTTTTCTCTTCTTCCTTCTTCATAATGGTATTGGATAATTTGGTAAATCCATATAGCATTATAGGTAAGAGTAATGCAGGCATTATGATCGCAGATATCAATGTACGTCTATCACGTAATGTATCTATGAGTTCTTTTTTGATTACTGTTATTATAGTGTGCATGTGATGTCGCTTTGTGTTTTTCGTTGGAATAATGAGAGGTTATACATTAGCTGGCTGACCATGGCTTTGGACTATTGATATGAATGCTTCCGTCAGTGATCTATCAGAATAGGATTTCCTAAATTCATCCATCGTACTATTATAGATCAAGTCGCCTTTAGCAATAATCGCTAAGTCATCACATAACAGGTCTACCTCACTCATAATATGAGAAGAGAAGATCACTGTCTTTTGCGCAAGCTTACAATCCTTAATGAGTTCTATGATACTATTAGCCGTGATGACATCGAGTCCTGATGTAGGCTCATCGAATATAACCACCTCAGGATCATGTATCATTGATCTGGCGATAGATACCTTCTGCTTCATACCAGTGGACATCTGCCCTATTCTTTTCTTAGAAAAATCATGGATACCCATCTTTGTGAATAGCTCATCTTTTCTCCTTGCCAGAGTGGCCTTATCCATATTATGTAGTGCTCCGAAATAATCCACAATCTCGCCTGGGGACAGTCTATCATAGAGATTAGTAGAGCCTGTGAGAAAGCCAATCTTAGCCCTTACACGATCGGGATTCTGTGTCACACTCTCCCCACCTATGACGATATCCCCTGAGGTCGGCTTTAATATCGTAGACATCATCCTCAATGTTGTCGTCTTCCCGGCACCATTGGGACCTAAGAGAGAATACACTCTACCTGGCTTACACTCAAATGAAATATTATTGACAGCATTAATAGAAGGTGCCGTCGTCTGGAGCTCTTTCTTTTGCTGCTTAGTAAGGTTATATGTTTTCTGAATATTCTGGACTTGGATCATGCTGTCAGTTATTTATAGACCAAATCTACCATTATATCATAATCTACAGGATTTTTTCATACAAAACTTATACTCTATCAGACTAAATCATTGTAATATTGGTGTATGTATAAAGTAGGTATCACAGGAGGTATAGGATCAGGAAAGTCTACTGTCGCCGCCATATTTGAGAGTATAGGTATACCAGTCTACTATGCAGACGCAGAAGCCAAGCGTCTTATGAACAAGAATAATGCACTTAAGGCTCAGATCAAAGACCTCCTAACAGATGAGGCCTACCACAGAAACGGCCGACTTAACAGGCCATATATTGCTTCGAGAGTATTCAAAGATAAGGTGTTGCTTCAGAACTTGAATAACATAGTGCATCCCGCAGTACGTTTAGACTTTGAGGATTGGGCCTTACGGCAAATAAGTCCATATGTTATGGAAGAATCTGCATTAATATTCGAAATTAAGGCGCAAAAGTATTTCGATAGTACAATAGTCGTTGTTGCAGATACTGAGATAAAGATTACACGCTTACTCAAAAGAGACAAATCCAATCGAAAAGCCATTTTAGCAAGGATGAAGAATCAATTATCTGACGAAATTAAGATACCTTTGGCAGATCATATAGTTAATAATAATGGTGACGAAAGCCTTATAAAGCAGGTCATCAACATTCATAAAAAGATAATAAAGAAAGTATAAATGGAAGTATCAACATTAGGGTCTCAGGAACTCATGGAATTAGAGGATAAGTATGGAGCACATAATTATCACCCACTACCTATCGTCATCGCAAGAGGAGAAGGTGTCCATGTATGGGATCCAGAAGGCAAAAAATATTTTGATTTCTTAAGTGCCTACTCAGCGATCAATCAGGGGCACTGTCACCCAAAAATCATTAACGCTCTAAAGTCGCAAGCCGAAACGCTTACACTTACATCAAGAGCATTCTATAATGATAAGCTTGGGCCATTTGAGAAGTACATCACAGAATACTTTCAGTATGATAAAGTGCTTGCGATGAATTCTGGTGTAGAGGCTGTAGAGACTGCACTGAAATTATGTAGAAAATGGGCTTACGAAAAGAAAGGCATCGAAGTCAATAAAGCAAAAATCATATTTGCATCAGGTAACTTTCACGGTAGAACCCTCGCAGTAATATCAGCATCGATGGATCCTGATAGCACTAAGGGTTTCGGACCTTATATGCCAGGTCTACAGATCATCCAATATGATGACTTAGCAGCATTAGAAGAAGCACTTAAAGATCCTAATGTCGCTGGACTAATCGTAGAGCCTATACAAGGAGAAGCTGGAGTGATGGTTCCTAAGGACGGATATCTTAAGGGAGCTTATGACTTATGTAAGAAGAATAATGTGCTATTCATCGCTGATGAGGTGCAGACAGGAATCGCTCGTACTGGTAAGTTACTGGCCACTTGTGGTAATTGTAGCTGTGAGAAGAGTTGTGGCCATCAGCCTGAAGTAAAGCCAGATATCTTAATATTAGGTAAAGCGTTATCAGGTGGAGTATTTCCAGTATCTGCAGTACTCGCTCGTGATGAGATTATGTTATGTATCAAGCCGGGAGAGCATGGATCTACATTCGGTGGTAACCCACTCGGATGTGCTGTAGCTATGGCAGCATTAGAAGTGATTAAGGATGAAGACTTAGCAGGTAACGCCTATAAGTTAGGTAAGGTATTCAGATCACGTATGCAAGAGCTTTGTGACAAATCTGACATGGTCACTCTCGTAAGAGGCAGAGGATTGCTTAATGCTATCGTCATCAACGATACTGAGGATAGTAAGACCGCATGGAACATCTGCGTTGCTCTCAAGGACAACGGATTATTAGCGAAACCTACTCATGGTAACATCATCAGATTTGCACCTCCACTTGTTATGACAGAGGAGCAACTGCATGAATGTTGTGATATTATCGTCAAGACAATAACAGAATTTAAAGCTTAATCAGGACAACAGAAATGTTATAGATATATAATACCTAAGAGTTTCGCTATAATAAGTGGAGCTCTTTTTTTATATAAATATTGCCATAATTTGTAAGTATAAATAAATGCAGAACCTACCAGATCCTATCATACTAACTTTC
>CALLAG010000131.1 GCA_938002705.1 uncultured Saprospiraceae bacterium
TGGTCTGTCTCAAGATGGGACAGAGTATACTCATAGACTGGAAGACATGGCTCATCTGCATCCTCAGCTTCGCTGCTTACTTCGGTATCAAGGGACTTAATACGGCATGGATTATTGCGGGAGGTGCAGTGTTAGGGTTTGCTTTGTCTTATGTGTAATAAGTTGACCTATATGTATTAGTACTGAGATGCTTAGGATGCCAGTAATATCTTCTTTTTTTCACTCAAATATGTCTTTCATGACTTTATACATAGCTTATCAGTCTGACGGATATGCTTAAAGGAAAAGATGGCGCTTTCTTTATTTCTGACTGGCTACGAAATAGAAACACTGTAGAGTTTTTGGGCATTTGGGAATCTGTCAATAACCCTAATTTTAATTATGGCGAATATGCCATAATTAAAAGCGAAGCAGGACTTAATAGTTATAAGATAAGCGTGAAAGAGTGGGTGGCTAAGACTAATGCTATAGGTATAACAGCAAGGGCAGGTTGGTATGGTGGTACATATGCTCATAAGGATATTGCATTCGAATTTGGTTCTGCTATAAGTGCAGAATTCAATCTGTATTTTATCAAGGAGTTCCAAAGGCTTAAAGAGGACGAAAATGATCGCCTAAATCAGAGCTGGAATCTACAGAGAACCTTAGCTAAGGTCAACTACACGATACATATTGATGCGATCAAAGAACAATTAATACCTAAGTTGCTACCACATCAGAAAACTAAAGTATATGCTTCAGAAGCATATATGCTTAATGTTGCATTGTTTGGTAGGACAGCGGCGGATTATAGACGAGAAAATCCTAAAGAAAAAGGAAATCTCAGAGATCAAGCCACATTAGAACAACTGGTTGTATTGTCTAATATGGAAAGTATAATGCAGTACTGATCCGACAAGGCTTACAGCAAAATGAAAGACTCGATCAGCTCAACCAGATAGCTATAAATCAACTGAACTCTCTACTACAAAATCAGAACATCAAGAAACTAAAATAGATGCAAGGGTAGCTTAGAGACCATATAGAATAAAATTTTGAGTAAAAAAAATGCCCCGCTTTACAGCAGGGCATTTTTAATAATAACTAACTAATGGAAATTGGATTATAACAAAGTCTCAACGACAATTAAGGGTGCTGCTGATTTTATATCTTCAGAGATTAGATTTTCGTATTGGCTGAAATTATCGATGAACATCTGAGCCAGTTCATCTCTCTTTTCATTATACTCTTGCTTGTCTCCCCACATGTTACGTGGATGTAATATGTCATTAGGTACATTAGGACAGAAGCTTGGAATCATAAAGTTGAAAGTAGAAAAATTAGTAAATGAAATATCATCTAACTGATTCTCTAATACTGCCGAGATCATAGCTCTTGTATGCTTCAGTGCTATACGTGATCCTATACCGAAAGGACCTGCTGTCCAGCCAGTATTGACGAGCCATACTTTGACATTGTGCTTTTCTATTTTTTCTCCTAGTAGCTTGGCATAAGTATTAGGATGTAGTGGCATGAATGGTGCTCCGAAGCATGCTGAGAAAGTAGCTTTGGGTTCTACGATGCCTTCTTCTGTACCAGCTACCTTAGCTGTGTATCCAGATATGAAATAGTACATCGCCTGCTCTGCCGTTAGCTTAGAGAGAGGAGGTAATATCCCGAATGCATCACAGGTGAGAAAGAAGATGTTAGTCGGGTGATCAGCTACTTTTTTCTCATGATGGTTGCACACATGATGTATAGGGTAGGAGACTCGTGTGTTCTCCGTTATCGTCGAGTCATTGAAGTTAGGTCGAGAAGTACCTGGGAAGAATTTTATATTTTCTAATATCGCTCCTGGTTTGATAGCGGCCCAGATATCTGGTTCGTTTTCTTTTCTTAGCCCGATGCACTTAGCATAGCAGCCACCTTCAAAATTAAACATCCCTTCTTCTGACCAGCCATGCTCATCATCTCCTATCAGTTCTCTTTGAGGATCAGCAGATAATGTTGTCTTACCTGTACCACTTAATCCAAAAAATACTGCAGTATCTCCATCAGATCCTACATTAGCAGAACAGTGCATCGAGAGAACATTCTTGTTCTTGGGTAGATTATAATTAAGTACAGAGAACATTCCCTTCTTGATCTCTCCAGTGTATGCAGAGCCACCTATTAATATAGTTTGTGTTTTGAAATTTATAATAGAAAAGTTCTCAGATTTTGTTCCATGTACTTTAGGGTCAGCCTTATATCCTGGAGCACAATAGATGGTCCATTCTGGAGAGAAATCTGAAATCTCATCGGCACCTAATCTGACGAACATATTATGTACGAAATGGGCACTCCATGGGTATTCTGCTATGACTCTCGCATTGACACTATAAGTAGGGTCGTTACAGATAGCTGCATCTTTGATATAGATATCTTTGTCAGAGAAGTATTGGCATATACCTGCTCTTAGTAGTTCGAAATTTTCTGTGTCAAAAGGAATATTGATATCATTCCAATCTACTGATGGTGCTGTGATATCATCTTTGACGATGTATCTATCCTTAGGTGATCGTCCTGTAAATTTTCCAGTCTCTATAACCAAAGTGCCATTATAGGCTAATGTACCTTGCCCTAATCGGAGGGTGTGTTCTATAAGTTGCTTTGGATTAAGATTCCAGAAAGCGGACTTATAATTAGTGATGCCGTGATCGATTAATGAACTCTGAGCGTTTTTTATTCCGTGATTAGTCATGTATCATTTTTATTATAGAAACCTGAAATAAAGATCTGCTGCAAAGAAAGGTAGCCTAATGCTTTTTCATAGTGTGGATTTAACATCAAGGGGTCCATCGTAGATGCCTTTAAGAAAGTGTTATACTTACTATAAGTCTATGATCAATAAGCTCGGAAGTGATTATGAGTAGTGGTGATATAATAGTTAAGAAAATGTTAAGAAATTTATATAATAATTAGTTGTATGTGTTACTGCCTCGTTGTAAGATGTCTGCTGCAGATAATTTATTTTAAAATAATTTTATTTACAGTAGTGGTATTGGGTTTGAGCTACGTCTTAGAGTATAAATAGCTTAATATGGACAACAATGCAAAATTTTCGTTTATCAGTCAGCTTGATTTTTTTAAGACCATAGACGATAGATACACAAGACAAGTAAGTAATCAGTCATCACTGGTGACTTATCAGAAGGGAGATACTATTTTTAATACTGGAGATAATGTTAACTACATCTATTTTCTCAAAAGTGGATCTGTCAAAGTAGGTCTGAATACTGACTCTGATAAGGTATTAATCAAAGAAATTGTATTTGAGAATGAGATGTTTGGCGAGAATATATTTAATGGACGTACTAATCGAAGGCATTTCGTAGAAGTATTAAGTGACGCTGAGGTACTTAAGGTCCCAGTCAATTACTTCAGATCACTATTAGAGCATAATCCAGTGTTATGTCACGAACTGTCTAAAGTCTATATCAGTAAGCTATCCAGCCTCCAGACGAGGATGAATAATTTTATATTTAAAAAAGCCCAAAACAGAATCTATCTATTCCTCAATGAGATGGCTAATACTAAAGGTATCAAGATAGGCATAGATGAGATATTAATTAATCATGGTCTATCCCACAAGGAAATCGCCAATGTCACAGATACTTCTCGTCAGACGGTAGCCAGAGTATTGAGCGAGTTAAAAAAACTGGATATTATACACTTTAGTGCTCGCAAGCCACACAAGATATTAATCAGAAATATGGGATTCTTAGCTTAGGTTCCCTCACATTATAAGTTATTATTGGGATCTTAATGATCCACGATTCATTACTTAAGATAGATAATAGTGTCGTCAACGCCTCTGTGTAATATGGATATAGGCATGAGCGTCATTTTGGATGCCACGAATGCACGAATGGTAGACAAAATCTACGTCTGCAAGTGCAAATCAAAATTAACGGATGTCAATTAGTGGTCAACGCTTGAAAGATGTAGTTTTTGGTGGCGTCCTCGCCGCCTAATCAGTAAACTTTATAAGGCATCAAGCATGAGCGTCATTATGGATTCCACGAATGTACGAATTGGTATAAGGACATGTTTTTGCTTTACGCAAATCAGATATTAAGTCATGCTGTGTTGTGGTGGTGTCATAGAAGCTATACAAAGTATCGAAATTAATTTGAGTGCCTTAAATCATATGCCTCATTTTGGGTGCCACTAATGCACGATTGCGTGAAAGATCTACGTTGATGGTGGCGTCCTCGCCGCCATATCAATAAACTGTGATGGTTAGTTAAGCCTGGCTACTAGATCAGCAAAGCTCAGTCTTACTATCCTGTAAGCCTTAATCCACCTTATAATTCCTTATCCCATTCCATCCAAGACTATTTATATATCTTAGCGTTCTAATAAAATTTAGATATAATGATAGATTTAATGAGCATGCCGGTGATGCCGGACTTCGGGAGCTCGGCAGTTTGGATGAGTCTACTGACACTTACTTTTCTTGAGATAGTACTTGGTGTGGATAATATCATATTCATATCTATAGCTGCAGGCAAGATTGAAGAAAAAGATAGAAAGAAAGCCACTAATATCGGTCTTGTATTGGCCATGGTAATGCGTATAGCACTATTATTTGCTATTTCTTGGTTGATAGCTATGAAAGCCCCTTGGATTGATATAGATTGGGGATGGGTAAAGGCTGGATTCTCAGGGCAGTCACTGATACTTGTAGCAGGTGGGCTCTTCTTATTGTATAAAAGTGTTACAGAAATACATCATAAGCTGGAGGGTGATACCCATGGACAGGCTGGTGGTAAGGCCACAAGTACATTCCAGAGTGCTATTATCCAGATAACGATTATCAATATTGTATTCTCATTTGACTCTATCCTTACTGCTGTAGGTATGACGAATGGTCTTGAAGGTGCATTAGTGATTATGATCATAGCAGTTGTATTTTCAGTATTGGTTATGATGTTATTCGCAGTACCAGTAGGTAATTTTGTCAATAAGCATCCTACAATTCAGATGCTCGGATTATCGTTCCTTATACTGATAGGATTTATGTTGATTATAGAAGGTGGTCACTTAGCACACCTTTCTATCATGGGTAATGAGATAGGTGCAGTGCCTAAAGGTTATTTATATTTTGCGATAAGCTTCTCACTCCTCGTAGAATTCTTGAATATGAAATTGAGAAAAAAAGTTAAACCAGTACAGCTTCATAATGCAGTTGCAGAAGCTCAAAACGACGGAATAGAAGATTATGCTTAAGAACACATTTGATTTAAAGAAAGACATCGTATTTTTTGATATTGAGGCTACAGGTCTCAATGTTGTCAAAGATAGAATCGTACAGATAGCACTTATAAAATTCATAGTAGGCCAGGAAGAGCCAGAGCAGTTAGAGATGCTGCTTAATCCAGGTCCAGTTATGATATCAGAAGAAGCCTTCCAAGTACACGGTATATCTCCTGCGATGGTGGCTAATAAGCCGACATTCGAGATGGCGGCACAGCAGCTATGGGACTTTATAGGAGATGCAGATCTGGCAGGGTATAACTCTGACCGATATGATATACCTATGCTTATGGAAGAGTTTGCCAGATGTGGATTTGAGTTAGATTTGGCTGATAGGAAGACTGTAGATGTCCAGAAGATATTCTACAAGATGGAACCTCGTACATTAAGTGCTGCCTATAAGCTGTACTGTGATAAGACGATAGAGAATGCACATGATGCACTTGCAGATGTAGTCGCTACAGTAGAAGTCCTACAAGGCCAGATCACTAAGTACAAAGATGTAGACTATATGGATGGTGACGGATACACAACACCTGCACCTATCAATAATGATATCAACTCTCTTGCAGCATTCACTAATGATGCACGTACTGTGGATGTTACCCAGAGATTAAAGTATAATAAGAACGGAGAGATCATCTTTAACTTCGGAAAGTATATCGGTAAGAATGCAGCTGAGATCTTAGTGAAAGATAAGCAGTATTACAACTGGATATTAAATAAAGACTTCTCAGCTCAGGTTAAGCAAATCGTCAAGAAATTAGTAAAAGATCATGAGCAAGCTAATCCTAATAGTTAGTCTTTTCTTAGCTCTATTATTGTGTGCATGCCAAGAAACTGAGGATGGTTGCTTAGACTTACTGTCCAGTAATTATAACTTCAATGCAGTAACAGAATGTGACTCATGTTGTACCTATCCTAATGTAAGATTCAATTATAGAATAGACTTCGATACTTTATTATCAAGAGGGCTTATAGACACTTTCTTTTTGGAAAATTCGGACAGCCTAATGCTGATCTTGCATAATATGAAGTTGTCGACAGGTGCATACACCTTCGTCGGGTCTAATGAGTCATATAGAGTTATAGATTCGCTCAGGGTCGGTAATACTCATATCAGAGACGATTATATTCTCGCCGAGGCTATATCATCTTACGCAATAGGTCAAGTCAGATATGCTGGTCAGACGAGTGCTGTACAATTCTCTGTAGGCATCGACGCCGATGTCGTAGATACATGGGGATCCTTAGATAATATCGATCAAGATAGCGGATTAGATATGTTACTCGATAGCATGTACATAACAAGTGCTGAAGAAGTCGCTATGATGAGAATGCGATTGCAAGTAGAGGATAGCATCAGGCAACTTTTCATCAACTCGGATAAAGCACTCAACTTCGATTTTCCTATCAATAAGTTTAATGATGCAGGAGAGGATATCTCATTTAATATCAGAGTAGATCTGAAGACCTTAACTGATGGCATATCAGCATCTCTGACTAATGAGGAGATAGAAGCTATCGTT
>CALLAG010000132.1 GCA_938002705.1 uncultured Saprospiraceae bacterium
TAAAAGGTATGTACCAGTATGCATTATCGAAATTAGTATCCTATGTTCAAAGTATTAGTTATTTCAGTCATTCTTGGGGTTTTACCTACAGAAAGCTTTAGTCAAGTTTATAGTTTCTTGGATGATGATTTTATAGGTATAAGCAATATAAATTCAGATCTTCCGGATCCAAATTTAGAAAAAGAGCTGAGTTTAGGAGTGTACAATCGCGTAAGATTATTTAATGAAAATAATGCGATTAAGGACAAAGAATACACTTACAAATTAGATAGCATTTTCATTAGTGAAAGTAGGGGTTTAAATACAAATACAAATAGCGCTCGCTTTATAATTGATGATGCAAACCTAAAGTCAATTTATCTATATCAGAAGGGAACTTCTTTTATCAGGTCTTTTTCAGCTGTAAACTATAATGATGAGGATGGAAAACTAATTAAAACAAATATTCAAGATTGGGATGGCGAAGAAAGTGATTCTTTAGACAAGGTACCAAAAGCAGTTATTGATTATAGCTATGATGGAAATGACTTAATCGATTATTATAGATGTTATAATATTGTAGATAGTGTAACAGTTCTCAGATTAGAACAAGAATTTATTTATGATAGCCTTTTTTTATTAACGCAATTAAATGAAACGTTAGATTCTATTGAAAATCGAAAATTCACTTTTCATCATGACTCTTTGGGTAACATAGAAAGAATGAAATTACAGAAGTTTAATGAGAATAGATGGGTCGATAAGGATAGCCTTGTAATAAGATATGATACGCTTAACAGAATAGATACAATTAGAGATTTTGAATGGAGTACCGGTGATAGTATTTGGGAATTATCACAAACAGTATTGTTCCAGTATTCTCAAAATAACAAATTACCATCTACAGGATTCGTATTTTTTGGAGAAGCAAGTATTACTGGGTCGAGGTTCGAACAATATTATAGGAACGGAAGCCTTTATGATAGATTTCTCCCATATGAGTATCAGGAATTCACAAGGTTTGAATATGATGATGTACCAATTGCCGAAGTAAATTATGGCAATTTTTATAAGCACAATAGTTACCAATATGGTAAGCTCACAAGTAATTCTTACTATTCAGGTTTTTTTCCAATGGGAGCTGATAGTGAAGTTAGATCTTATAGAGAATTTTTCTATAAGCCTTTAGGTGAGACAAGCGTATCGAATACTATTATTAATGTTCAAGATATTGTTCTATACCCTAATCCAAGTAATGACATACTACACATAGATTCTAAAATAATTGGGGAGAGATTTATTATTACAATATTTGATGTATTAGGTAGAAATATGTTGTCGCAAGAACAGATTATAAATGAGTCGATAGATATATCAAATTTAATTCAAGGCATTTATTATTGTAAGATTGAGAGCGGAGATGTGTCTGTAACTAAATCTTTTGTTAAGAATTAATTAGCCTGTTTTCTTTGCAATTTTCTGTACAGTATTATCCTACCACTCCATAACCACCTTCCCGATAGACTGTCTTGTCTCAAGATATTCATGTGCATCGGCGATCTGATCTACATGAAATTTCTTCGCTAATGTAGGCTTGATGATGCCCTGTTCTACATAATCCATGACACCGGCGAATATCTTCTGGAAGAGCTCCGGCTTATGATCTGCGATACGTAGCATATTGACAGCGATCATAGACTTACTGCTCATAAGTAACTGAATAGGAGAGAAAAGGCCGAATCCCGCAACGACACCAAGAGCTTTAAGTTTGCTACTGCCGATCTGAGATGCAGCACCGAAATAGACTATAGTACCACCTGGCTTAAGTAACTTATAACTCTGCTTGAATGTCTTGCCACCGATACTATCGAAAGCAAAATCTAATTCTGCACCTCCAAGATCAGAATGCACAGCTTTATAGAAGTCTGTATTTCTGTAGTCGATAGGGTGGTCTACACCTATAGATTTGATATGAGCTAACTTACTTTTGGATGCGGTACCGTATACGATGCAGCCTTTGCTTTTAGCGATTTGGACAAGAGTAGAACCGACACCTCCAGCAGCAGCATGGATGAGGACTTTATCACCTTCATGCATATTGACAGATTGTACAGCACAGTGATACGCAGTACATGCCTGAGTCGCTAATGCTGTAGATAATCCTGTATCAAAACCATCAGGGATCTTAGCGACACCTTCTACCATAGTAGCCGCATACTCTGCATATCCTCCGAATCGTGTCAGGGCAGTCACTCTGTCACCTACTTTAAACTCTGTAACATCACTACCAAGAGCATCTATGGTACCAGCAACATCATAGCCTAATATTGCAGGATTCTTAGGCGCATCAGGATATAGACCACGTCTGGCTACAACATCTGCAAAGTTAAGCCCAAAGGCATCTACCTTGATAAGTACTTCTCGAGACTGAGGCACAGGCTTCTCTGCATCTCGAACCTCAAAAGCCTTAGAACTATCTCCATATTTTACTAAGTGTACCGCCTTCATATTCTAATGTTTATTTTATTAATCACTCTTAATTCCTAAACTAGTAACTCGTTACTAGTAACTAGTAACTAACAACTATCTATCTTACTTAGCAAACATCATCCCCAAGTCCTTAAAAGCTTTAAACTCTAATGCATTACCACAAGGGTCCAAAAAGAACATCGTCGCTTGCTCTCCCGGTAGGCCTTCGTATCTTATGTATGGCTCTATTAGAAATTTTACTTTATGCTCCTTTAATTTCACGGCTAATTCTTCCCAATCATTCCACTCTAATACGACACCGTAATGAGGCACTGGTACATTGTGTCCGTCTACATCATTAGTATGTGTTTCTTGATGAGGATCTTTAGGTTTGTAGTGTATGACAAACTGATGTCCGTAGAGATTAAAGTCTACCCACTTCTCATCAGAACGGCCCTCTGGACAGCCGATGACATCTCTGTAGAAAGCTCTTGCAAGTTCTACATCGTGGACTGGGATAGCAACGTGGAATGGTGTAAGTTTTGACATTTTTCTATTTTTTAAGTTTGGAATTAGGACGTTTGAATTCTGAACTGGCATTCCATTGTGGCCAGTCTCTGCTGTTAGCTATATCATACCCGATATTGTAATATATCTGAGCGTCTTGTACAGCGCCATCCATCTGCCATGTATCTGCATCGAAATCATCAGAAGGGGCATGGTAGCTGTTAATTGTAAATGAATCTCTGAGAGCTTTGGCGTATTCTTTACCCTTGGTCATATGATCGTATCCACCATCGCCATATAGGGCAGGCACGCCTGACTTAGCAAAGTTAAAATGATCAGATCTGAAGAAATATCCTTTCTCAGGTTCTTGTTCTGCCATGACGTATCTGCCTTGCGCTT
>CALLAG010000133.1 GCA_938002705.1 uncultured Saprospiraceae bacterium
TCAATGCTCGACGTGAAGAAAAACTGCAAGAATTCCAACAGCAATATCCTGATCAGATAGAAATAATCTGTGGCGACATTACTACCGACGCCACCATAAGTGCATTAGTAAATAAAGTAGGTGACAGACAGTTATCTTGACTTGTCGTCAATGCTGGTGGGCCACCAGCCATGTCATTCGTTAAGTCTAATATCTCAGACTGGGATGATGCTTATAAGAGTATACTCAGGTGGAAAGTAAAATTGACCAAGGAATTACTACCTGTTCTACAGAAAGATAATTCTGGTCGTATCGTCTATATAGAAAGTGCTTCTGTCAAGCAACCGATAGAGAATCTTGTCTTATCTAATTCATTAAGATTAGCAGTAGTCGGATTCGTCAAGACCTTATCTAATGAGGTCGGTCACACTGGCATCACTATGAATATCATAGCGCCTGGCTATCATAATACGGCTGCGATGGATAGGCTTTTCGCCAATAAAAGTGAGACGCTTAAGATCAGCAAAGAGGAGGCGAAGCAAAATTTTGAAAATGAAATTCTTACTGGTCATATGGGAGATCCTAATGATCTCGCATCATTAGCTTGCTGGTTGCTGTCACCCTACTCTAAGTACATCACTGGACAGACTATTTCTGTAGACGGTGGATTGATTAAGAGTGTGTTTAGTTAGGTGAGACGATATGAGAAGCTTAGTATCGCTCCTCCCTCTTTTATCTCCCTCCAAAGGGAGAAATTTACTTCAGTTGTATGTACAACTTTAGTTTTATAAAAAGACCTTTTCAAAACAGTTAGCAGCTCTTAATGCTAAAAATCTTTATCCTAATTATTCCAACTTGCTGGTTGCTGTCACCCTACTCTAAGTACATCACTGGACAGACTATTTCTGTAGACGGTGGATTGATTAAGAGTGTGTTTAGTTAGATGAGAGGAAATAAGAAACTTAGGTAGGCTCCTCCCTCTTTTATCTCCCCCAGAGGGAGAAATTCACTTCTCTACTACTCCTTTCTCCATACTCATCAAATAATGCTCCTATAGCACCGTTGCCTCTATATTTATCATTTTTTCTCCTTTAACTCTAATGCTGGTCTGACCACCAATTGTATAGTAGACTTCATACGTTCTTCGAATAAGATGACCTTGTTCTTAGTCAGGCTATCTATCAATGGTTGCTGAGCATAACGGATAGTAATCAACTGCAGATTATCATAGACATCAAACGAGAAGTTATCGCCCAGATCACTCATAAATTTCTGTAACTGAGGCTTACCAGGATTCTTAATGACAAGAGTGAAACTAATCGCTGTATTTCTCATCACACTCATCTTGATACGATGCATATCAAGAGTACTAAATATAAGGCTGAGATGATTCTCAGCTATAAATGTAAAATCCTTAGTCGTAATATGTAGTAGTAATCTATTGTCTTGTACGACGACAATAGGTGGATAATTAGGTAAGCCTTGATCTGAGATTATTGTACCATCTTCGCTCGGATTAATGTACGATCTTACATGTAACTTGATACTCTTATTCTGTATAGGTCTTATCGTCTTGGGATGTATGACGGTGGCGCCATAATAAGTCATCTCTATCGCCTCCTTGTAAGATAGCTTAGATAATAATTCTACATTCTCAAATCTTCTCGGATCTGCTGTCAAGATCCCTGGTACATCCTTCCATATCGTCAGCTCTTCTGCGTCTAATGCATAAGCGAATATGGCAGCCGTATAATCAGATCCTTCTCTACCTAACGTTGTCGTATACGCTGTATCTGATCCAGATATAAATCCCTGAGTTATGATATACTGAGAGTCTGAGAATAACTCTGAGATTTTGGTTCTGATATGAGGTACTGAGGTCGCATAATCAACTGTAGCATCCTTATAGTTGCCATCACTTTTTATTATACCCCTTACGTCCAACCATGTGCTGTTAAGTCCGCTTTCTGATAGGTACATCTCGACCATAGTGGTAGAGAATAATTCTCCTAATGAGACTATCTGATCATACACCATAGCTTGGTGAGTATTGTCGATCAGATCTAATAATTCTTGGCTATCAGATATGTATGACTCATACTGCAGCTTAAGTTTTTCTGTATTTATACCTAATGCAATGGCCTCTTGTAGATGCTTATCTATAGTCTCTTGCATGAGATCCAGCAGAGGTTTTTCTTTATCTGCATCTATATACTTCTGAGCTACTTGCTCTAGAGCATTAGTGACTTTGCCCATAGCAGAAATAACCACGACGATCTTATCCTCACCATATGATTCTATTATAGAGCGTATATTTTCTATCATTTTATGATCAGCGATAGAAGCTCCACCAAATTTGAAAACTTTGTTTTCCATAAACTCAAGATACTTTTAATAAAAAAACAATATTATATTCTGCAATAGAACAAGAAACACCGCTAAGATACATAAAGGCCCATCTTAAGACAGTACCGGCAAATTAAATTTGCCTCATCAGAGCATTTTATACTAAGATGATTAATCCTAACATAAGCATATAATTATACTGAGAGTCAAGTGATATTTCCATATTTTCGCGTCACAACATAAAACCTTCTATACATGGATCCTAATATACAAATCGGCTTGCAGCTACTACTCGTAGGAATGTTGTCCGTATTTATTATCCTCGGTATAGTAGTTGGATTAGGTAAGGTGCTCATTCTATTAGTCAATAAATATGCACCACAACAAGTAAGTCA
>CALLAG010000134.1 GCA_938002705.1 uncultured Saprospiraceae bacterium
TGTAAGATGCATTAGCTGATAATGCAAGATTCTTAACGATCTTATATCCGTAAAGAGAAGATATGTTAAGCTTGTTAGGAGCTGTAGTATTGACAGCTTCATTGCCACCATCACCATCAGCATCTGTAGATAATCTTCCTACACCTGCGATAAGATCATTGTATAAGAATTGCTTGTCATCATTGTATCTTGCTGTACCAAATACATCTAATACAAGTGAATTAGTTGTTGCGTTAGCATCACCAGCTGATATCCAATTGTTAAATCCTGCAAAATTACCTCCTAATGTACCAACTAAACTCGTTCTCCATCCTGGAAATTTGTCAATCTGACCTTGTAAGTCTGCAACTTCTCCTAATAATGCATCAGCCGCTGCTTGTTTCTCAGCTTGCTTAGCTTTAAGATCGTCGACAGTCATGTCTTGTGCTTGAGTGTAACCAACACATAGTAATAGCACCACAATTAATTGTAATAGTCTCATAATATTCAAAATTTGATTTTTAAAATAAAGTTTTAGTTATGAATTTCAATTTTACTTTTTGTCACTTGGCTGAGGGGTAGTATGACTTTGTTGCCGTTATCGGCTATAAGAATAAGTGAAGATTTATCTATTTCTACGACTTTCCCAGTTACATCTTCTATAGTAATCGTATCTCCTACATCGAACTTACCTCGAGAGTAATATGAGGCTAAGAAATTAGACATAGAACCTACAGATGCGAGTCCATATCCTATCGCAAAGGCTAAGATGACGCCACCTATGACAAGAGATATATTTTGAGAAAGGAATTCTGTTTTTATTTGTGCTTGTGTAAGAGCTGTTAGTACGATATTAATCAATAGAAAATAAAACAAGAACGAAGCTAATAGTCTTGCTGATGGTATCCCTAAAGACTCTAATGTTGTCTGAGCAATGGACTTTAACATATCAGCAAAGATGACGCCTATCACCAAAATAATACCTGCTACTATTAAGTTAGGGACTAACTTGATCATATCAGATACGAGATCTGTAACGGCAGGCATAGCAAGTATATCTGCAGATATTGTAAAGAACAACAACATCAATATGAAATATACAATCTTACTGATGACTGTACTGAATTTGATCTTAATATTAGACTTTTCTACTATCTCAATCTCGTTGAGTTTCTCACCTATCTTATCTATGTTGATTTTGATCAAGACTTTCTTGATCATGTTACGTATAATCTTAGCTATAATACTACCGATTATAAGTACGACGATAGCCATGAGTACCTTGGGGATACCATTGGCAAAACTCATTAGAAGTTCTCTAATGACGCTTGAGTCTATTATGGAATTCAGATTAAACATTGTTTGTAGGGGGATTTGTAGGGGATATTGACTTATTATTATTCCGAAGTATCCGAATTATCATCCAGCTTACCTCCCGACAAACTTACAACATAGTTTATAACTTTAGAGAAATACATATCTATTACAGTAGAAAATACGCCTAATGTTTGCATATTACTATCTATTTTCATCTTTACATTGTCCACTTTATTAGTGTACTTTTCTTCGTCTTGCTTTTGTAGCTCTTTAAAATTGTTCATATCCTTTCCTCTTTATAAGTTTCGTCGTATGTTTTTCTAAACTTTTGTTTAGCTCTTTTTATCTTCATTTTGATAGCACTTTCTGATTTATCCAGAATGCTGCCTATCTCTTTTATCGACATCTCGTCTTGATATTTCATCAGTAATATCGTTCTATCACCAGAAGGCATCTCCCCTAATATCGTCTTTAATCTCCCTACATTAACTTCTAGTAGGAAGCTATCGTTAACTTCTTCTTCTACATCAAGGTTTTCTAAGAGATCTGCCACATATACACTTGGGTCTTTTTTCTTTCTTCTAAGAAAATCTATACAATAGTTATATGTAATAGAATAGATCCAAGTCGAGAATCTACTTTTACCACTGAACTTAGCCATGTTCATAAGTATCTTCATCATTACATCTTGTGTCGCATCTTCTGCTTCACTTTCGGTTTTTAGTAATGAAATACATTTACCGAATATCTTACCAGAATATCGCTTATATATTATATTAAAATAAGCAACATTATGGGTTTCAAGGTATAGCTTAACTAGCTCTTCATCAGATATCTTCTTTGTGATATCCGAGTTTAACAGTGGAAATAATAGATTGATCAAAGTGAGTATTTTTAATTGGGTACATTCTTTAGACGCTAATTGTTAAGAAAGTTACTCGTACATCAAAAAAATGAGTGAGAAACTTTGCAGCAATTATCGTCTTTATTTCACAAATTAGACAATTCGTAATAAAAATAGATATTTGGACCTATCTTACGATAAGTATAAAAATCTCAACAATTCTTGTTTTTTTTCCAAAATAGAAGCGAATGAAAAGAATCTTATTTACAATTATCACCATTCTTAATGTACAGGCGTATATCGTAGCTCAGGAGGACCAGCAAGCTTTTTTTATAAAAGATATCTATAATCACACTCTACAACATGCAGTATGTGACAACTGGTTGTCATATTTATCTAACGATATAGGAGGTAGGTTATCAGGATCTGAGAATGCAGCGATAGCAGTAGACTATACCTTAGGCGAGCTGGCCAAATTAGAAATAGTAGACACCACATGGAAGCAAGCCTGTATGGTGCCAAGATGGGTAAGGGGCGATAGAGAAGAGGTCATAGTATATCATAACAACGAACCCCATAAGGTCAATGCACTATCTCTAGGTAACTCAGTAGGTACAGGTAACGGACCCTTGACAGCTGAGATTATAGAAGTATATGGAATCGATACCCTTGAGACATTAGGGACTGATCACCTTAAAGGCAAGATTGTGCTCTTTAATAGACCTATGAGCAATAAACATATCAATACTGGATATGCTTATGGGGAGGCTGTAGATCAGAGAGTGCATGGCGCTTCTCAAGCCTCTAAGTATGGTGCTATAGCTGTCCTGGTAAGAAGCGTGACTACACAATTAGACGATCTTCCGCATACAGGTGTACAGATCTATGCAGATGGAGTAGTGCCTATACCTGCACTCGCGGTAAGTACTAATGACGCAGAGAAGATAAGCGGATGGCTGCAATCTGAGACTGTCAGAGTTTCTATAGAAAATAATCCTCAGATATTACCGCAAGTAGAATCGCATAATGTCATAGCAGAGATCAGAGGTAGTGAGTTTCCAGACGAGATCATTCTTGTAGGCGGACACTTAGACTCATGGGACGTAGGAGGCGGAGCACATGATGATGGAGCAGGATGCGTGCACTCTATGCAAGTCATAGAGACACTTAATGCATTAGGATACAAGCCTAAGAGAACGATACGGTGTGTTCTATTTATGAATGAAGAAAATGGCTTAGGGGGCGGATTAGAATATGCTCGTATTTCTGATCAGAAAGGAGAGTATCATCTGGCCGCTATAGAATCTGATAGTGGAGGATTTACGCCGAGAGGTTTCACCTGTACTGCTGAGGCTGAGGTATTCAAGCCATTCCTATCTAAACTGCAAGAATTCGATCTTTTCTTAGATCCCTATGATCTATATCTCAAGGCTGGAGGCGCTGGTGCAGATATCAATCCTCTCAAGTCTCAGAAAGGATTATTGATAGGATTTAAGCCAGATAATCAGCGCTATTTTGATTTTCACCATACATCAGCTGATGTATATGAGAATGTCAATGTCAGAGAATTGCGATTAGGGGCTGCAGCTATAACGAGTCTCGTATATTTGATAGATCAATATGGATTATGATAAGCGAAGTAACTTACGGAGACAAGACATTTGAGGTATTTATATCTCAAGAGGAGATCCAGGTAATACTGAATCGTCTGGCAGGAGAAATTAATGACGCTTATGCTGATATCAGCGAACCCATAGTTCTGATAAGTATTCTTGATGGCTCATTTATATTTATGGCAGATCTTGTCAGAAAGCTATCAGTGCCTATAGAGATACAATTCGTCAAGTTAAAGTCATACGAAGATATGACAAGCCGTGGTGAAGTCGCTCATCTATTGAAATTACAGACTTCGCTCACTGGTAAGCATGTTCTCGTTGTGGAAGACATCATAGATACAGGTCTGACATTAGAAGTATTCTCGGAGGAGCTTAAGAAGCAAAATCCGCTTACTATAAAGATATGTACGCTCCTAAGTAAGCCGGAAGTACATAATGATATTATAGATATTGACTTTGTTGGTAAGGAAATCGGACCAGAATTCGTCATAGGATATGGTCTGGATATCGATGAGGCAGCCAGGCAACTACCTCATATCTACAGATTAAAGATAGGATAGGAGTAGTGAGTGGTATAAATAAGTTAGGATAGAGGCGGCAAAAGCCCTATTTCCTTATTAAAAATATATGATATTTAATTTCATGTGATAAATACCTCAAGGGTATTTTTTATAAATCCGAAATGTATTACTTTTGCAATCGTTTTTGACCTATGGTGTAATTGGTAACACACCAGTTTTTGGTTCTGGCATTCAAGGTTCGAGTCCTTGTAGGTCAACTAAATCCAAAGCTTCAGATGAAAATCTGGAGCTTTTGTGATTTTAATACGCATCTCTATCTAAACCACATCACACTTAGATCAAGAAACCTCCCTGTTTTATGTTAGCCCTTTTGGGGGAAAATGACTTAATCAACTCATTTTTATTGGTTTTGTAATCGCCCATTAGCTATGTTTGTGGCGTAGGGTTAGTAGATAATATCATAAATAATAAAAGCCAAAAAGACATAAAATCAAGCGATAGTGAACTTCTGAGATGCATTTCAACCGTTCTCAGATGCATTTCGTACTGTCTTACTGGTTATTTTATTATTAGTTAGAGGATTATCACTAACCTTGAAATGCTAATCAAACCACAAATTATGTCTAACAACCCTAACCTTAGTACACGAGAGAAAGATGTCCTATATCTCATCTCCAAAGAATTCAGTAATTCCAAAATCGCAGATTTTCTTTACCTGAGTAAAAACACTATCGACTCACACCGTCGCAACCTCTTTCTTAAGATGCATGTACACAGCTCTGCTGGTCTGATAAGAAGAGCTTATGAGCTTAAGATACTCCCTATGGAAATGCCAGAAGCAGTAAGATTAATTGTAGAAGAAAAAAATATAGTGATTAAAGCTTAGCTGACTCTATAGTATTACCGCTTCAAATATTTCTAATAGAAAGTCTACTTTTTGATATTTGGCTTAAGCCTTAATCTCCTCAAAGAAACTGTCCTCTTGAGTACTCTCTTGTACACACTTATCAGTAGAGAAGGAGACGCCCATGTAGCAACGGTACTCTGTAAGTTATCTTAGTCATATACTTATACTTTAGGGCAATGCCTATGACATTAATGGCA
>CALLAG010000135.1 GCA_938002705.1 uncultured Saprospiraceae bacterium
AAGGCAGCAATCCAAAAGGTTGTAGGCCAATCATATAGTCTTATAGACAGAATTAAGATGGGCGGGATAGGGACTTCTAAGCTGCTCATGCTCGAAGCGACTGACGAGATACATAAGTTACTTACCGTCACAGGTGATACAACATACTGTCACTTAGAATGTCGCAAAGCTGGATTAGTAGTAGGATTCCAGACGACCATGAAGATATATGTGTGGCTGATACCTTATCACAAACTGACGATATATAATAACTCGGGTCAGCTCATCATCTATGGTCCTAATAATAACATTAAGGTCAAAGCACCATTTAATGGAACAATAGATAAGAAGTTTATCAAAAAGATTTTAACAATTAAAGCTGAGTATTTACAAAAATTCAATTTTTATCCATGAGTAAGATATTAATAGTAGGAGGTAGTAAGGGGATAGGTAGTGCTATTCTACAGCTAGCATCACAAGATCATGAGTGTATTAATATGAGTAGAACTGCACCCAGTGTTGTATCTGCTAATGTTGAGCATCTTACAGTTGATGTATTAGAAGATGAGCTTCCTGACTTAGAAGATATAAGTACCATAATCTACTGTCCAGGCTCTATTACACTCAAGCCAGTAGGCTCACTGAAGGAAAAAGATTTTCTGTCAGATTATAATATCAATGTCATAGGTGCCTTTAAGGTGATTAAGAAGTATCTATCTATTATAAAGAAACAAGAGAATCCATCGATACTACTATTCAGTACAGTCGCAGTGGGACAGGGGATGCCATTCCACAGTTCTATAGCTGCTGCTAAAGCAGGCGTAGAAGCGTTGTCTAAGTCACTTGCTGCAGAACTGGCACCGACGGTTAGAGTTAATTGTATAGCGCCTTCTATTGTAGATACAAGTCTGGCGTCCGGGATATTACGATCTGATAAGAGTAGAGAAAGTGTAGCAGCTAAGCACCCTCTCAAGAAAATACTTACACCAATAGAAATTGCTGAGATGGCGTACTTCCTTATCAGTAACAAAGCATCAGGTATGACAGGTCAAGTCATAGGTGTAGACGCAGGACTTTCAACATTAAAAATATAAAACAACGATAGCCATGTTCGGATTATTTAAGAAAAAATCAGAAGTAGAAAAACTCCAAGAGCAATACCAGAAATTGCAGAAAGAATCTTTTAACCTCTCTAAAGTAGATAGGAAAGCAGCCGATGCTAAAGCCGTAGAAGCTGACGAAATAATGAAAAAAATAGAAGCACTTACCAAATAAGCTAATTGTCACAGCGTGACATATCGCTACAGCGAGCTAAAACTATTTGGTGATCTTTTATTATTTTATACTTGATGTCTTATCATTGTATAAAATAATAAAATTATGAATGTTAAGAAGATCGCTTACTGGCTTGTAACTATCTTAATGTGCTGTCTCTTTCTATACTCAGCACAGATGTATTTCTTCAATACAGAAATGGTCAAAGGCTTTTTTGAGATGCTTAATTTTCCGACATGGGTTGTGATACCATTAGCTATTCTTAAGGTAGCTGGAGTCATCGTTGTACTTACTGACTTTAATAGTGTATTGAGAGAGTGGGCTTATGCGGGCTTCTTCTATGATGTGGTATTAGCTACCGGTGCTCACTATCATGCTGGGGATGGCCTTGTAGGATTATCATTCTATGGGATATTTCTTGTTTTGGGGTCGAGGCTTTTACTTACTTTCAGAAATGCTAAGAAGGAGACTGCTTAGGAATTTTTTCTTACCGTCTTTTGAATTCATATCTAATATTTGCATCAGAAATTATGGACTAGCTGAATCCAAGCTAACAAAAGTAGAACACTTCTTTATCCTCTATCATATTTAAGTAAGAATCTATCTCATCTACAGCTTCTCTCTGAGCTACAGCGATGATGACTTGTGCAGAATTAATTGTGGTTACAGAGTCAGGCCCATGTAGGATAGTGTCATATATTGTAATACCTATCTTTTTTTCATTATTACATATCCAATGGACTTGTACTCCTTTTTCTCTTAATTGCTTGACAATCTTTTTGCCTTTCTTACCAGCTCCCCATACGACTAACTGCTTAGTTGTATCCAAGTCACTATGTAAGAAGTGATGCACTTTAAGATCGATAAACTGGTTGTCCATATAATGTGGATCATTACGAGAAGCCCTCTCAGTATGGTCTCTCCACAAGTGTACTATCTGTGGCACGGCACATATTTTCATACCATAATCTCTCATACGGAATGCCAGGTCATAGTCTTCTGGATAGATGTCTGATCCAAATGCACCACAGGACATTAGGTCGGCACGCCGTATCATCCAGCAAGGGGATGGGACGACACATTCCTTGTATATCTCTGAGAAGTTGTTCTCAGCAAGAGTCATCTCATTGAGCCAGTTGGCATATTTGATATAGCCCTGACCTAAGTCAGAGTTAGATATATATTTTACTAATCCTACTGCGAGATCTTTTTCTCCTTTAATGGCTCCTCTCATCAACTCTAACTTATCAGTTGTCATCACATCATCAGAATCCATTCTGGTGATATAGTCCCCTTTGCTTTTGCCTAACGCTAATCTTAGTGCACTGATTATTCCTCTATCATCATTCTTCATAGAGTGTATCTGAGAATGGCGGGCTGAGTATTTTTGTAATATGCTATAAGAATCATCATCAGAGTGATCATCTATAGCTATTAATTCCCACTGCTTATAGCTTTGAGCTATTATAGAGTCTAA
This sequence comes from uncultured Saprospiraceae bacterium, assembly GCA_938002705.1. Taxonomy (GTDB): domain Bacteria; phylum Bacteroidota; class Bacteroidia; order Chitinophagales; family Saprospiraceae; genus RFSX01. The sequence continues at coordinate 2,732 of CALLAG010000135.1, forward strand.
GCATTCGTGGAGATATGCAGAAGTATTTTTGACGGGCATTAATATGCTGATCATAGATGTTTTTGCTTTTATACAACAAGGTACTTTTTTTCAGGAGAACAAGTTTCTATAGATATGTATAGCCATCATCCATTAATTAAAAACTGTTTTCATATTTATAAGAACCCTGTATTTATTTAGTATTGATGAATACTTTGTTGACTTCTCATAGTTACATAATTATAGATAATAATTGATGCTGGTGATAAGATTCTCTTTTATGTCTTATTAATTAGGCTCTTGTCACTATAATAATGACAAATAGTGGTCAGAAAATCGCTACTATTTGTAATGTCGCGATGCTTTGTATAGGATCGTATATCGTTTGTCATACTGCATCTCTTGTACAGGGGGCTACTATCCCGCATATTTGTATTAGAATTATATAAAGGGTGTTAATAAAGAAAAAGCTTGCAAAACGTTGTAAGCTTTTCTTTTTTGTAAGAAGTATAGTAATCATCAGTTACATTTTATATATCTTGATATCGTAATACTTTTTTCTTTTATAATTAAAGTAGGCCTTATGAATATATGCTTGTATTGTTTAGCTATGGTTGTCATCTCTACATTAGTGGGTGCATTGTTAAGCTATCTGTTTTTTAGAAGTGTATCGCGAAAACTCAATGATGAGCTTGAGCTTATAAAAAGAGAGTCAGAACTCTCAAGTAATAACCACGCCAGAATTACTGATGAATACAATAAATATAAGGCCAAAGCGACTCAACGTATAGAAGATGGAGAAGCCGAAATAAACAAACTAAATAAACTAAACCTGGCACTGTCTCGTGATAAGAAACCAGGCCTTACCCAGTCAGAATTAGATCATAAATATCTTAAGTGGAAAAAAAGATCAGAAAGCCTATCCAGTGAGCTCGAGTACTTAAGAGCAAAGGTTGATTTTAAGAAAGACGACTCCACTGATACAATCAGTAGTGAACAGTTAGCAGATCTCAAAGCTCAACATGCTAAAGCGCTTAAGAAAATCCGAGAGCAAGATATACAGCTTATGGAACTTAAGTCTAAGGCAAACTCATCTAAAAGTAAGAAAAAAGGCACTGGAAAAAAGAAGAAGAAAATCAAAAAACTTCAAGAGGAACTTTCAGCACTTAAGAGTAAACTCAAAAAGAAAAAATAACTTTTCGTCGAGAAATAAAATCATAACTTTTATACTCATCTTAGCTGAACCTTCATAGCTTATTATGCATTAATTATTATAAGATCGTTATGTTGATCTACAAGTAATTGTAGATTATACATCGCAACGTTTTCTTATATACAGGTATAATAGATAGTAGAACACATTACTTAATTATTCTAAAAAAATAATTACTATGAAGAACTATTCATTAATGATCCTGCTATGGATCGCCTCCACAACATTTGCCATATCTAATGGTGATAATCCTAATACTAATAGCTCGGAGACACCAGTAGTCCTCAGCTCAAAGAAAGTCAAACCTACTGATGATGTACGCTTTGAGGCAATAGCTGGAAGTACCTCTATTCTTATTACTAATGCAGTACCTATCAAAGAAATGAGAGTCTATGATAACCATGGTAGACTTATAGACACGTATAAGTATCTCAGTGAAGAATACAGTTATGATACGTCAGCATTGCCCATAGGTAAGTATGCATTCAACATACAAGTCGCTGATCATGTGGTCACATATATCTTCGAGAAGAAGTAAAAGTCATAGGAACATGTCCTGGATTAACTGATTTTTAAAATTTTCTTACCTGAAGCCAAACTCTATGAGTTTGGCTTTTTTTATTACTCATATTGGTCCTAACAAGATTATTAGCTTAGTTATTTTCTCTTTTGCGATTTCTTATAATGTGATAGTGTGTCTGATGGAGTATTTCGATTATTTTCACATCATTTACTAATCATATAGATAAGAGCATTGCGAAAAATTATATTCATCACAGGAGTCTCTGGTTGCGGTAAGACGACCATCGGACAATTATTGTCTGAGCATATCGGCATACCATTCATAGATGCTGATGATTATCATAGTGCTGAAAGTATACAGAAGATGAAAGCAGGAGTGCCACTTACAGATTCTGACAGAACTCCATGGTTAGATGCATTAAACGAGAAAGCGATCAACTCTGATCAACTTATAATTGCCTGCTCAGCTCTCAAAGAAAGCTATAGGGCAGCGTTGTCAGAAAGTCTGTCAGAGGATGAGTATTACTACATACACCTAGAGGGGTCGTTTGATTTGATATTAGGTAGGATGCGGAATAGGAGTGATCACTTCATGCCACCCAGTATGTTGCAGTCACAGTTTGATACTTATGAAGTACCTTCGCAAGGTCATGTAATAAGTATAGATCAATCAGCACAATTAATAGTTAATAAAATAAAAGATATAGTGGAGAATAAGTCAGAATTTGGAATTATCGGTTTAGGAGTTATGGGTACCAGCCTTGCCAGAAATATTGCAAGTAAGGGGTATCGACTATCTATCTATAATCGACATGTGGATGGTCAGGAAGAAGGTGTCGCAATAGCTAAAAAAGCAAAATATAAAGAGCTGTCACCATCCAATGCATTTGATAACTTAGAGAAATTTGTACAATCTCTCGCTGTACCCAGAAGTATCATGATCATGGTCAATGCTGGCGACCCGGTAGATGCTGTTATAGAAGAATTAGTCCCAATCTTACAAGATGGAGATTTAATTATCGATGGGGGTAATTCTCATTATGCAGACACTCAGAGAAGGTTTGAGGATCTACAGAAGAAAGCTATTCATTATATAGGATGTGGAGTCTCAGGAGGAGAGCAAGGCGCCTTATTGGGACCTTCTATTATGCCAGGTGGGGAGGCTGCCGCTTATGCTAATGTCCAGAAGATACTAGAAGACATAGCTGCTGATTCTCCTTCAGGAGGAAAGTGTTGTGATCTCATAGGGGTAGGAGGCGCAGGGCATTTTGTAAAGATGGTACACAATGGTATCGAGTATGGAGAGATGCAGCTTATCGCTGAAGTCTATTCCGTACTTAGGTATAGTATGGGATATAGTACGGATCTTATTGCGAGTACTTTTAAGCAGTGGAGTGCTGAGGGCTGCAGTAGTTACTTGTTAGAGATTACTATTAATATTCTTGTAGAAAAGGATGATAAGGATGAATTGATTCTTGATCAGATTCTTGACCAAGCGGGCAACAAGGGGACAGGGTCATGGACGACTATCGCAGCTGCACAGTTAGGAGTACCTATACCTACACTGACGGCGGCACTATACGCAAGATATCAGTCCTCATATAAAAATGAACGGGTAGAAAATTCTAAACGCTTTACTAATAATGTAGTGAAGACCAATCTTGATTTAGAGGCCCTTAGAAATTTATATCAACACAGTAGAATCATAAATCATCAGCAGGGCATAAGTCTGATTAAAGCCGCTTCAGAAAAATTTAAATGGGATATCAACATCAAAAATTTGCTACACGTCTGGTCAGCAGGTTGTATTATACGCTCTGAATTATTGAAGCGGATAAGTGATGGTTCGGAGCTAAGTGACTTTATACATCATGATTATTTTGTTGACTTTTTCAATAGTAATATTGCAAGTATCATTTCTTGTAAGTCAATGCTTACAAGCTCAGGGTTACCTACACCCTGTCTGTCGGCCAGCTTAGATTATTATAAGACTTTGATCCAGAATGAGACCAATGCTAATATGATTCAGGCACAGCGAGATTATTTTGGAGCTCATACTTATAAGCTCAAAGATAATCCAGATGGTCCATCAGTACACCACGATTGGGAGTAGTTGTATATCTGTATATATTCTTGTCTGTAAGTATATGGTATACCTTTTTTTTCAGGACTTTATTTTTTATAAACTGAACAAGGAAGGACAATTATATGTTCTGGTGCAGATAGTAGTATAGCATGACAATAATATCATATGATAAGAATTATCTGTATTGTGATTTTCTCTTCCATGACGTTGACAGTCTCTTCGCAGAGCAGCGACTTAGGCAACTGGATGATGTACTTTGGAAATAAGAAAATTAATCAAAATATTAATTGGCATAGTGAAGTTCAATATCGGAATTATAATGCTATCGGTGACTTAGAGCAACTATTGCTTAGGACTGGTGTGGGTTATGATCTTACTGATAATAATAACAATATTCTTTTAGGATACGGCTATATACTAAGTCAGAATTATATCCCTGCCTCTGATGATAAAGTAGATGTAGAGGAACATAGAATTTTCCAACAATTTATAACCAAACAAAATATCAATAATCGTGTAATGTTACAGCATCGTTACAGGTTCGAGCAGCGATTTATTGAGGATGATTTTAGGCTGCGATTTCGGTATTTTTTAGGTATCAATATTCCTATCGTAGAATCTAAAAATCTCTATATTTCTGCCTATAACGAAATCTTTCTCAATAGTACTGGCAATGTATTTGACAGGAATCGGCTCTATGGAGGTATGGGATATAAGCTCAATGATAAGTTCAGATTTGAGCTTGGTTACATGAACCAATTTCTCAATAATGGAAACAGGGATCAATTAAATATCATAACTTTTGTAAATCTTTAAAATCATAATTAATGAGTAAACTAATTAATATTTCAATGTCTGCACTTATGGTTCTATTTCTTATTGCTTGTGATCAGAAGCCACCCGTAGCAGAAGTGACGGAAGCAGTTGACATAGAAGTGAAAGGTGTCGTCGAAGATGTACTGACTAAAGCACAGCAAGATGCACTCACCCCTGATAGTGTCATCAAAACCTTACAAGAAGGTAATGAGCGATTCGTAAGTAATGACCTGACCGCAAGAGATCACTCTATGCAGGTCCGTAAGAGCACATTAGCGCAGTTCCCTAAGGCTATAGTCCTGTCATGTGTAGATAGTAGGGTTCCTGTAGAAGATGTTTTTGATAGAGGTATAGGAGATCTTTTTGTAGCGAGAGTAGCAGGAAATTTTGTTAATGAAGACATATTAGGAAGTATGGAATTTGCTTGTAAAGTTTCTGGTTCTAAGTTGGTCTTAGTTATGGGGCATGAGCATTGTGGTGCTGTCAAGGCTGCAATTGATGATGTCAAGTTAGGCAATATTACATCTATGCTACAGAAAATAATACCAGCAGTAAAACTTGTAGACTATGAAGGAGATAAGAGTTCTAAGAATCAAGAATTTGTACATATGGTATCAGAAAGTAATGTTAAGAATACTATAGAGCAGATAAGACTTAAGAGTCCGATCTTAAAAGAAATGGAGGACAATGGTGAGATCAAAATAGTAGGTGCATTATATGATATGGATAATGGAAAAGTTACTTTTCTGTAAGTAAGTTCTTCTTATTATAAGACCTAAGCAAGTGTGGTATTAAACTGCACTTGCTTTTTTTTGTATATACAGCATCTGTTTGCTTTGATCGTAGTATGAACAGTGATTACTATCAAGAACAGTTATGAGGTATCCGTTCTTTTTTTAAGACTACATAGAGTGCTTCATTTTACATATTTTTTGAATGTATCCTTCTTAAAGACATATACAAGCTATTAATATTACTTATTGATAGAATTTTTTGACTACTTTGGAATGAGTTCGCAGAATGTAGATTTATATCCGGTGATTGCTGAGTATATTAGGTGTATATGCTTAGTTCTTGCAACGTATAGCCTCTGTGTTGCATATTAGAGGTAAGGAGTAGTATCTCCAATGTTCTGACTTTATATAAAAAATAATATTCTATGCTGAAAGATGTTTTTTCCTCCCTTGTCGTTTTCATGATGTTAACGTTCAGTAATATTTGCATTGGTCAGGATGTGACAATACTTGATTACTCTGTCAATGGCTTTGATCAAGTCCAACTCGAAATAGAGGCTCAGGCAGACAAGTATTACTTACTTACCACACTTCATGGTCCTAATCTAGATTACGAGTCCATTACCTCGATCACTATGGGTATAGATGGTAATATGATTATATCTGAGCCTGCAGGGGCATTTCCTCTTTCTAATTATAAGGTTACGGCTTATGATATAGCTGATCCTGAGGATACTGATGGAGATGGCATAGATGACATCACTGAGTTCAATAACATGCCTGAACAGTCGCCGCTTAACTATGCGAGATCCATACCTAGGATAGATGGAACAGCGGCAGTCCCGACACGAGATGTATTCTCAGAACTGGCAGTAGTAGACGATGATATACCATGGGCTCCCTTTCTGAATAATCAAGAATTTGTAAAATTTGCAATAGTTAATCAAGGGTCTGATGAGCCAGAGATTTATTTTATCAATTCTAAGACCCATTATATTCATCAGGATTTTTTAGCTACTATCAATGTAAATAGATATAGTGATGATGTAACAGCTGGAGAGATTGTGTATAATCCTAATACCATTTTGTCTAATGGAGCTATAGGAAGTTACTCGTTTAACTATTCTTTTGGAGCTGCTAATAATTTTGAGATTACACGTAAGACATTTGAGTTACTCGTTAAGAATATGCCTTTTCTCAATAATAACCTTCAGCACTTCATAGGTAATGGAGGCGAAAACACATATAACACTCAATTTAAAAATGATTTTGAAGGATCTCGTATTAACGTTGTTTTAGAATCGGAGTTATTCGCAGATATTGATTTTTTGCCATTTAACCAGGCAGAAGGCTATGGCTTCTTCAAGTCGATGGGCCTTAATGACAATCCTGGGTCAAGAGATATTGTATTATATGATGCATTGCCTAACTCACTTCCGAGAGTGGGTGGTATTATTACGTCCGTCATTCAGACGCCGCTATCACATGTTAATCTGCGTGCTATTCAGGATAATGTGCCCAATGCTTATATTAAGAACCCTTTGGAGATAGACTCTATTAATAATCTATTAGGTAAGTATATATACTATAAAGTAACTCAAGATAGTTATGAGATCAGAGAAGCGACCTTAGAAGAAGTCAATGACTGGTATGAAGAACTAAGACCGACCGAAGCACAAATACCAAATCGGGATCTGTCTTATACAACTATAATGCCTTTAGATGAGATCGAATTTGAGATGTCTACCGCATTTGGGGCTAAGTGTTCTAATGTAGCAACGATGAGGAGATTTGGCTTTCCAGAAGGCACGATACCTAATGGCTTCGGAGTGCCATTTTATTTTTATGATGAGTTTATGAAATTCAATGGTTTCTACCCTAAGGTAGAGGCAATGATAACAGATCCAGCCTTTCTCTCAGACCTTGAGACACGTATAGATATGCTTAAAGACTTCAGAAAAGAAATCAAAGATGCAGACATGCCTCAGTGGATGCTCGATGAGTTAGAGGCGATGCATGATACATGGCCAGAAGGTACCTCCATAAGATGTCGATCAAGTACTAATAATGAAGACCTGCCAGGATTTAGCGGAGCAGGACTATATACATCTAAGACACAGCATCCTGACGAAGGACATATCTCTAAGTCTATTAAGCAAGTCTATGCAAGTATGTGGAACTTTAGAGCATATGATGAGCGGGACTTCTATCGTGTCGATCACTATATCGCTGCGATGGGTGTATTGTGCCATCCTAATTTTGAAGATGAAAAATCTAATGGTGTAGGCGTCAGTTTAGATCCGATATATCAGACAGATAACACGTTCTACTTGAATACTCAAGTAGGAGAATTTCTGATTACTAACCCTGATGCTAATTCTATACCTGAGGAGATATTACTTAGCGAAGATCCTAATGGAGGATATTTTACACTTAGAAGTTCTAACCTTGTCCCTGATGGAGAACTCGTAATGAGTGAAGAATACCTTAATCAGTTGCGAGATTACTTGACTGTCATACATGACGAATTCGAGATATTATATGACGTAGTAGGAGCAGAAGGTTTCGGTATGGATATCGAATATAAGGTCACTAAGGATGATCAGTTAATAATCAAGCAAGCGAGACCATGGGTGTCATTCTGGGCGGATATCAAAGCTAATTCTGATCTTGCATCTGTAGAGATAATCGAGCCAGTAAATTCTGCAAGCTTAGGAGACGCAGAATTAGTTACAGCAAGAATAGATAACCGAGGATTAAAGTCGATGCAAGATTTTGATATCTCACTTCTCGTAGATAATATATTAGTGGAGACGCTCACGATAGATAGTGAATTAAGAGCTCAGACTAGTGGAGAATATCAGTTTACGATACCCCAAGATTTTTCTGATGTGGGTGATTATAATTTATCAACTATAGTATCGCATGTAGACGATGGATATGATAAGAACGATACATTTAGTACCGTACTTACTAAGTTGCACCTAATAGAAGGTCAGATTACTGTATCTAATGTAACCTCTAATTGCGGAGAAGATGTAGATGTGACAGCTAAGGTGAAGAATCTTGGAGAATCTACATTTAATATACTTGAGATAGAAGCAGTTGTTAATGGTATGGTTGTCGATGTGGCCGAGTATGACCTTACTATTCCTTATCTATCCGAGGCAACTATTAATATCAATATTACTGAGAACTTAATGGCAGAAAACAATGTCATCGAGCTTAATTTATTAAATATAAACGGTGGAGAGGATGCAGTGATGGATAATAACTCTTCTACGATAATGGCGGATCTGGCATCTGAGTCTGACTTCGTTTCATTAATTATTAATGCAGATGAATATTCCGAAGAGACATCATGGGCAATAACTAATGAAGTGTCTAACCAAATTATAGCATCAGGTAGATTAGTTCAAGGTCTGGAAGTCTACACAGAAGAAATATGTCTTAACTATAATTCATGTTATACATTAACTGTGTTTGACTCTGCTGGGGATGGCTTATGCTGTGGATGGGGTGAGGGTAACTTTCTGATGGTTAATTCTGCAGGAGATACCTTATTGACTAATTCTGGTGAGTTTACATTTCAGGTAGAAGAGGATTTCTGTGTTAATAGTATCGTGTGTTCTTTGTCAGCAGATATTATAACTACTGATGCATCTTCTGAGAGTGCTGCAGATGGGATTATCTCTATCACAACATCTAATGGGGTAGCTCCTTATCAGTATAGTATAGATGGTGGTAGTACGTATGTAGATGAGAATGTCATCACTGATCTACCAGCAGGTAGTTATATGGTTGTCGTCAAAGATGCTACAGAAAACTGTATCTACGAAGAGACTATAGAACTAGGCTACTCTATTATGAGTACAGTAGAGGATATAACATCAGCATCAATAAATGTCTATCCTAACCCTACAGCTGGCAATATAACAATAGAACTTATAGAAGAAGCAATAGCTGGGAATGGCAGTATCAATGTAGAGATATACAATGGCCTCGGACTACTACTGCAGTCAACAGTAATTAGTTCTGCAGAAGGTGAAGCGATTATCTCATTAGATAATTACCAAGCCGGTAGCTACATAGCTAGATGTTATAATCAGGATTCAGATATATACTTTAAGATTCTTAAGATGTAAGTGAGCTTCATAGAAGATCAGACATATTATAATCTATTTACAATAATATTAGAGGCTATCTCCTTTCGAGATAGTCTCTTTTGGTTTTGACAGCATTACACTATGAGTCTACTGCTTACCACAGATAAAAACCATATAAATATTATCAAATTATAAGATAATTAAGCACAAAGGAACAATTGATGAATAGTCGGGAATAAATGATAACTACATAGGGTATAGAAGGATATATGTTTGCATTGTTAAATAATTATAATCAAAAAAAGTAAAATTTTAAATCATGCAAAAGTTATTCGTATTAGTTATCACATTATTAGCTGTATCTACAGTAGGATTCTCACAATCAATGGCAAAGAAAGCAATGAGCGATCACTCTGCTCAGGTTATCAAATTAGATCAAGTAGATGGAGAGTTTGTTGTACAAAGCTTAACGCTTAAGCCAGGTACTTACCAGTTTGAGATATCAAATACTAATGTAGATCATGAAGTAGGATTTGTATTAGCGCCAGAAGGAAAGCCAGAGCAACAGCACCATATCAAGAATGCATATGTCAAAGCTCCAGTAAAAACAGGAAGTTCTTCATTAACTAATGAGGTCACACTTGCTAAAGGCGAATACATCTATTTCTGCCCACTCAATCCGACACCACAGTATAAGCTTACGGTTGAGTAATGTACTTTTGTATATTATTGAGCCAATAAAAAAAAGGGGAAAATCATCACTGATGATTTTCCCCTTTTTTTATTTTACTGCAAAGAATGAATTACCGATTATGTCGTATTTCCTTAATGTTATATAAAAATTCTGATCAGTGTAGATAATTTCCCACTAAGTGCTTCAGATAATATTATTATTTAATTCTAATTTGGGTCGATAGTTTTTTCCTATAGACATCCTATATCCCTATACGTAGTCGTCTGTAGTGACAAATTTAATAACCACATATACTACGATCTATGATTAAGATTACTCTACGGTTAATAGGGATATTACTTATACTTGCTATCCTGTATGGTCTTTATAATATTAAACTGATTAAGAGAGTCTATCATTCTATCACCTTGTTTGACGAGGAAGTTATCATTCAGAACTTTCAGAATATGGCTGATATCGTTGACGTAAGTATTATGGAGGCATCAAGTACACCCTATCAGTGGGATGTCAGATTGGATCATGAATTAATCGATACATTCTATTATGGTGATTCATTATACATTGTAGATGATTACTTAGAGCATACAGTTACAGAAGGGCTTATGATCATACATAGGGATACCGTAGTATATGAGAGTTACTCTAATGATCTGCAGCCTGATGAGACTCATATATCATGGTCTATGGCTAAGTCATTTGTGGCGACGATGATGGGTATCCTGCATGATGAGGGTCGCTATGGCCTGATGGATCCTATAACGAAATATCTTCCTGAACTTAAGCATACCGGTTATGATGGTGTACCTATTAAGCATATACTGCAGATGAGTTCAGGGGTGGGCTATGATGAAGACTATAGCAAATTTAACTCTGATATTAATCGATTTGGAAGAGCATTCGCGGCAGGGGCACCTCTTATAGATTTCGTGACGACATTAGAGAGTGAGAGGGAATCAGGTACGTATAATCATTATGTAAGTATGGATACTCAGGTCTTAGGATTTCTGATCAGGAAGCTAACTGGACAATCCATAACAGAGTATATGCACAGCAGGATATGGGAGCCTATGGGTATGGAGAATCATGGAGAATGGATAGTGGATAATACGGGGATGGAGATGGTACTTGGTGGACTTAACGCCACGCTTCGGGATTATGCCAAGCTCGGATTACTGTACCTAAATGGTGGTCGATATAATGATACACAAATCATATCAGAAGAGTGGGTAGATATGGCGACCACACCTGATGCACCACACTTAATGCCTAACCAAACTGAGCTATCATCTAATCACCACGGCTATGGATTCCAGTGGTGGGTGCCTCAATATGATGATGGAGACTATCTGGCAGGAGGCATCTATAATCAATTTATCTATGTACAGCCAGATAAGGATCTTGTCATCGTTAAGCTATCTGCTAATCATAACTATAAGTACCATGGTCAGATCACTAAGGATCTGCACATTGCTATGTTTAAGGAGATGGCTGAGAGTTTTTAGATCTCATTCTTCAGAACTTTGTGAGCGCAGTGATTGTGTGATGCTCCGATTGTACTGAGTCTTTATTATTTTTTTCTAAGTATGGTTATTGTATGGCCCTCTTGATTACAGACATACAGCTGATCCTCATAAGCGTATAGGTCACTCGGTCTATTAACGATTGTCTTTATAGAATCTTGCAATTCACCATTGCCATTGTATACGAGTATCTGATTTTTTTCAGGATCTGATACGTATAAGTTTATTCTATCTGATGTGATACCTGTAGGCATCATTAGATTGTCATCTTGACCGAAGCTTGAGATAAAATTCCCTTTTTTATCAAAAACCTGAATCCGCTTATTACCTGAATCTAACACGAAGTACTTCTCGCTATGTAAGCATACCGAAGTAGGAAAGTTAAATTGGCCATCGGCAGAGCCTTGGCTTCCTACAACTATATATTCATTCATATTATTGATGACAAGGCGGTTGTTGCCTTGGTCCACTAAGGCAAAGTCTCTTATAGATAGACCATCAAAGCTCGTTGGCTTATCTAATGTAATCGGTAATGAGAATTTATAATAATCAGGACTGCCTCTATAGACGAATATAGAATCTCTGTCATAGACAGGCATAATAACTTTGGATTGTTGTTGATTCATATAACATACCTTCATACCGATTGCTATAGTATCTAATTTGTTAAGGAGTGTATCATAACTGATTACAATATTATTACTTGTATCAGTCAAGAAGATAAATTGCTTTAAGGCTGATATGCCAAGTCCCTTTGTCTCATCAATGTTATAGCTTTTATCTACAATCCAATCCTTATATTCCTGACCTTTCATACCGTTTTTAGTGACCTTTTGGTAGGGTTCATTATGGCAAGCACATAGTAATGTTACAAGGAGGAGGTAGGTCAGAACAGTATATGTTGATTTCACTTTATTTACATTGATTAGAATACAAATGTAACTACTTATCTAAATATTAATTATCTCTATATTTACAATTAAATTAATAAAACTACACCTCAAGATGTATATAAAGCTACTGTTTTGTCTATTATTAGTGACACTGACTTTCTCATGTACTCAAGATGATTCCTCAGATGTCCCTTCTAAGTCTGTATCTGATGATTCGGGTTTTACTATTGTAGGTAAGAATAGCTCAGGGATTGACTTTATCAATGCGCTAGAGGATAACCCACTTTCTGATAAGAATGTCCTTTCTTATCAGCATTACTTTAATGGAGCAGGAGTTGGCGTAGCAGACTTTAACCTTGATGGATTGCAGGATATATTCCTTGCCGGAAATGAAGTCAACAATGAGATATATATCAATAAGGGAGATCTTAAATTTGAAAAACTTCCAGAATCAGCAGGTATCAATAAGAATAAAGTATGGAGTTCTGGTGTGAGCATCATCGATATCAATTCTGATGGATATCCTGATGTATATGTGTGCCAGCAAGGTCCCTATGAGGCATCAGAACGTAAGAATTGTTTCTATATCAATAATGGTGATCTGACATTCTCAGAACGAGCAGCAGAGATGGGCTTAGATGATTCTAACTATTCTACTCAGGCTGCATTTTTTGATTATGATAAGGATGGAGACTTAGATTGTTATGTGATGAATGAATCTAAGTATGCAGGTGTAGTGCTGGCTACCGTCTTCAAAGATCTTAAAGATCCAAAGAAAATGGTAGAGGCCAGCGGTAAGATGTTTGAGAACAAAGGCAACCTTAAGTTTGAAGATGTGACTAAAAAAGCAGGCATGCTCGGGTATGGATATGGACTCGGTCTTGCCGTATCAGATTTTAATGGCGATAACTGGCCTGATGTATATGTAGCTAATGATTATACGGTACCAGACTTCATGTATATCAATCAGAAAGATGGCACTTTTAAGGAGCAAGTCGCAGACTTTACAAGACAAACATCTTATTTCGCTATGGGCTGTGATGCTGCTGATATCAATAATGACGCTCTGGTAGATATCGGAGTAGTAGACATGGCTGCCGAAGATCACTTCCGGGACAAGACCCTGATGGCAAGTATGAATGTAGACTTATTCAATTACTACTTTAATACATTAGGATATCACCTGCAATATATGTTCAACAGTCTACAGCTCAATAATGGTAACAATACATTCTCCAATATCGCAGCTATGTCAGGCGTACTCAAGTCAGATTGGAGCTGGGCTGCATTATTTGTAGATTTTAATCTCGATGGGCATAAGGATTTTTACGTCACTAACGGATTCAGAAGATACTCTAGAGATAATGACTTCAGAAATAAGATGGCAGCCATACGAGATAAGAATCAAGGTGTCGTACCACTTAATATGAGAGAGGAAATATATAAGTTGATGCCTCAAATAAAACTCAAGAACAAACTGTATGTTAATGATGGTGATCTGCACTTCAAGGATGAATCCAGTGCTCTGTCACATCCTGATATAGAGACTTATTCTTACGGAGCGGCATATGCAGATTTTGATAATGATGGTGATCAAGATATGATCATCAATAACATAGACCAGGATGCATTACTCTTAAAGAATGAGACCATAGAAAAAACAAATAGAAACTATATCAAGATAAAATTAAACGAAAAAAATCCTGCAAGGAAAATAGGAGCTAAAGTCATCCTCACTGTAAATGGACAAACGCAGATGCAAGAGTATAACTTCGTAAGAGGTTATGAGTCTACTATGGAAGAGTGTCTACACTTTGGCGTTAGTGATGCGGCGGCGATAGAGGAGATAAAAATTATATGGCCAGATAATAATGTACAGTTACTCAATAATGTATCTACTAACCAATTACTGAAAGTAGATTATACAAAAGGCACAACTTTAGATCAGCAGAAAAATACTCGAGGTATATATGCTACTATCTCACCTAAGAGTATTGGTATAGACTATATCCATAAGGAGAATGAGTTTGATGATTTCCAGAACGAAATATTATTACCACAGAGGCAGACAACATTTGGACCAGCTATGGTTGCACAGGATATTAATGGTGATGGGTTAGATGATATATATATGGGTGGAGCTAAAGGCCAGCCTGGCGTGTTATATCAGCAGGGTGCTGATGGGCAGTTTCAGGTATATCCATCTCAGCCATGGCAACAAGAATCTTACAGTGAAGATACCGATGCCGTATTTGTAGATCCTAACCAAGATGGTAATATGGACTTGATTATATTAAGTGGTGGGAGTGGAGACTTCGTAGGCGAAGAGCCCAAGCTACAAGATAGATTCTATGCTAATACAGGGCAAGGAAAATTCCAACGTATAGCTAATGTATTACCGAAAATATATATGGCTTCTAATAAGATTATAGCTGCTAATATAGATGCCGATCCTGAGAAAGAACTCCTTGTGATAGGAGGTGCTGTGCCAGGCCAGTATCCTAAGCATGAGAATAGCATGTTACTGGACTATCAGAATAATAAGTATGTCGATGTCACATCTACGATGATTCCTGATCTGAATAAGCCAGATGGACTCATAAGAGATGCCGTGTGGACCGACCTGAATGGTGATCAGAAACTTGACCTCGTCGTGGTAGGTGAGTGGCAGACAGTAAGAACGTTTGTCAGTGGAGAGGAGGCATATACAGACATGTCACAGGAATGGAATGTAGCAGATACGAATGGATGGTGGAGATCAGTTACTGCCGGTGACCTTGATAGTGATGGAGATACAGATCTCATAGTCGGTAATGTTGGTATAAATTTTAAACAGAAAGCAAGCAAGAAAAAACCATTACTTCTATACTCTAATGACTTCGATGGTAACGGTACACTTGACTGTGTCTTAGCTAAAGATTATAAAGGTACTATCGTTCCTGCCAGGGGTAAAGAGTGCTCATCACAGCAGATGCCATTTGTAAGCGAAAAATTTCCTACCTATAATGAATTTGCCTCTGCATCTTTAGTTGATATATATGGTGAGAACAAATTAGAAGAGGGTATAGCATTAGAAGCTAATGATTTTAGCTCTTATATATTATGGAATGAGGGCAGTCAATTTACTTATAGTAGATTACCTATGTTGGCACAAGCAGCACCCATCTCTGATGCTGTGTTAGTAGATGCTGATAAGGATGGTCGTATGGATATTATCATCGCTGGTAATGACTATAACACAGAATATGAGACACCGAGATTAGATGCTGGTAATGGATTATTACTACTCAATAAAGGTGATAAGAAATGGCAGACAACTACTATAGCTGAGTCAGGCATATTTGCTCCAGGCGATGTCAAAAAGATAGTAGAAGTCAAATCTCAGAAGGGTGACCTACTGTTTTTTGCTAATAATAATGATGTACCATTAGTTATTAGACAATAATCTGATGGTATATCGTCGAGTTGATAATAATTAGATCCTTATTATAGTTAGGATATATATAATGCATGCCATGAAACAACTAATATTAAAGCTGTCATCAATAATTGCGATTACCTTTTTCGTCTATGCTAATAATTATGCTCAAGATTCTCTTAGCTATGAACTCACTTACGAAGTCAATAGAAGTAATCCCAATATAACAATAACAAGAACACAGCTTAAGGACGCGGTAAGCTTAAAAGATCTCAACAAACACTTCAAGTCTAATAGGAGTAGAAAGTATGTTTCTGTGGAGATCATTACAAGTTATGATGGCAAATTAATAAAATCAAAATCTATAGACGACACTATTAGTGATGATCAAAAAAATGCTTTGGATGTCGCTGATTATGGAAGAGCCATTAGTGTCATATACAATTATATACCTAACAATACATTAAGTGACAATACAGTAAGGTCTGATAATTTCTCATTCTATGTATTACCTTATAAAGAAGCACAATACCCTGAGGGAGTAGCAAAGATGAAAAGCTACATAGATAAGGCCGCTTTCAATAAAATATCTCATTCTGATATTGATATCTACAATCTGGCCGCTTTAAAATTTACCGTAGATGAACAAGGTACTATCATCAATGCTCATGTAGTTGCATCTTCTAAGGATGAAGAAGTTGATGCCTTGTTGTTAGAAGCGATCTGTAATATGCCATCATGGGTA
>CALLAG010000136.1 GCA_938002705.1 uncultured Saprospiraceae bacterium
GATATTTATTTTAATAAAATTAGCATTATAATTTTATGTTGTTCGTGTTATGATCCGCGTATGGCGGATACCAACTGCTCCACCCCGCGATATTTATTTTAATAAAATTAGCATTATAATTTTATGTTGTTCGTGTTATGATCCGCGTATGGCGGATACCAACTGCTCCATCCCGCGATATTTAATTTTTATCCGGATGTGTGATTAGTTGTCCTTTCTTCTAAGGGATTGCAAATATAGAACAATTAGAGGATTAGTTAAATAGATTCAGGAAATCATCTTGTCTAATTTTTAAAATAATATATAAAAATATTATTCCTTGATAGGGTTGTTTCGTGCAGAAATATTTAAGTAGGTCTTTGTTTATGTGATATAAAGGGGAGATGAAGCCTATTATCTACAAATATAATTAGCTGTGATATCGAGTGGCTCTGAAAAAATAAATTGGAGAGAGTAGGGGTAAGGCTTGTAATATCTGTCTATATATCAAAGGGTGTTATTAAAGGTATTTTAAAAAAAGCGTTCCACTAAAGGTAGTGAAACGCTTTTTTCGTTTATATATGTCCTCTCTTTCTTAAGCGCCGATCATATGGCCGGCGTACATTTCTTTTCTTTGTTGCTTGATCGCAGGATCAGCCAAGTATTCATCTATAGTTTTAAGTTTATCTATGATACCTGTTGGTGTTATCTCTATTATTCTGTTAGCGACTGTCTGCATGAAGTGATGATCATGAGTCGTAAATAGAACTGTACCTGCATAGTTAATCAGTGAGTTGTTAAAAGCCGTTATGCTTTCAAGATCAAGGTGACTTGTAGGTTCGTCTATCATAAGAAGGTTAGCTGATTTCATCATCATACGTGAGACCATACATCTGACCTTCTCACCTCCCGACAGTACATTAGACATCTTATGGACTTCCTCGCCTCCAAATAGCATTTTTCCTAAGAAACCTCTTATGTATTGCTCGTCTTTATTTTCAGAATATTGTCTGAGCCAGTCTACCAGACTCATAGGCTCATCGGAGAAATATTTATCGTTTTCTACTGGTAAGAATGCAGTGGTTATTGTTTGACCAAATTCGAATTCTCCAGTAGTAGGTTTAATTTCATTATTTAATATCTGGTAGAATGCTGATGTCGCTAAGGAGTTTTTAGAGATGACAGCTACTTTATCACCTTTGTTAAGAGAGAAGTTTACATCGTTGAATAATACTTTGTCATGCGAGGAGTAACCTAAGTCTGATACTTTTAGTATTTGATCTCCCGCTTCTCTTCCTTGTTCGAAGATAATCCCAGGATACTTTCTTGACGAAGGCTTAATATCTTCTAATGAGAGCTTCTCAAGCATCTTCCTTCTTGATGTTGCTTGTCTTGACTTAGAGGCATTGGCGCTAAATCTGGATATGAAGGCTTGCATTTCTTGACGCTTATCTTCAGTTTTCTTATTAGCTGCTAATTTTTGTCTAAGGGCTAATTGTGATGATTCGTACCAGAATGTATAGTTACCAGTAAAGGTGTTAATCTTGGCAAAATCAATATCGACAATGTGAGTACATACAGTGTCTAAGAAGTGTCTATCGTGAGATACAACGATTACTGTATTCTGGAAGTTAAGTAGAAAATCTTCTAACCATGTCACTGTCTCTATATCCAGGTCATTGGTAGGCTCATCGAGGATAAGTACGTCAGGATTACCGAATAGTGCTTGGGCGAGAAGTACCCTTACTTTCTGGTTACCGTTTAGATCTTTCATCAACTTAACATGCTCTGACTCTGCGATGCCTATACCGCTCAGCAGACTTGCTGCATTAGGCTCAGCATTCCAGCCGTCCATCTCAGCAAATTTTTCTTCTAACTCAGAGGCCTTTATTCCATCCTCATCTGAGAAGTCAGGCTTAGCATAGATGGCATCTTTCTCTTGCATGATGCTCCACATATCAGTGTGTCCCATGAGGACGACGTCTAATACTTTTACTTCATCAAACTCAAAGTGATCTTGCTTAAGGACGGCCATTCGTTTGCCTGGCTCAAGTGTGACGGTACCTTTATTCGCATCTTTGTCACCTGCAAGGATCTTCATGAAGGTAGACTTTCCTGCGCCGTTGGCACCTATGACGCCATAGCAGTTACCTGCCCCAAAAAATACATTGGCATCATCAAATAATATTCTCTTTCCGAATTGTAGACTTAGATCTTGTACTGTTATCACCGATTAAAATTTGGCGCAAATGTACGAGAACTATATTCTAAAACCTAAAATATCAGATGGCTCTGTACTAAGGCTTTATCTTTCGATTTTGTCTTTTATAAATTCTAATGTGGGTTCATATTTCTGACCTATGATGGAGGCGATTTCTTGGGCCATTGATATGGCTTCTTGGCTCTTAGCGTCGTCACCATTTTTATAATATAAAAGTGAGAGTAAGTCATATCTCCAGTATGAGGTTCCCTCCTGTATACTTGATTCTAAGGACTCAGCTAATTCTTCGAAGTCAGTAGACCTACGTCGTCGCTTATCTATCAGCAGTCGTATGACAGAAGAGTAGAGGACATTATCATTACTGGTTTCTGGATAGTTAGTGAGGAGGTTAACTGAATTATTGACCGATGGTCCTCGACCCCATAGGCAGTATTTTATTTTTATAAAATCTTCCATCTTATCCAGATCACTGATCTTATATTTTCTAAACCATCTTTTTAGTGGCTTGAAGTTGTATACAGGTCTCCCTCTGGCATCTGATTTGAGTGAATTAAGAAATACTTTAAATGCTATATTTTCTTTGATTCTTAGGCTATCATATAGTAAGAAAAAGACCTTGTTATTGCGAGAGACATATTTCATGTACTTCTTATCAAGTGTCACATACTCTTGTAGTAGTTGCATGTGCTGTGGCTCATCCCACTGATCTTCATTTCTATCCAGGTATTTTTTGACCAAGTTCTTGACAGAATAATCGTCTCTGTAATAGGATATGGAATCTAATGTCTGCAATACAGTGGATCTATCAAGAGTCAAGACTAAGGAGTCCAAATTTTCGACTAAGTATCGACTTTTTGATTTTGTTTTTGAGAGTGTCTTTAGGAGTTCTTTTTTGTTTTTGTAATGTAATTCTCTGAAGAGAATATTGCCGTCTGTATCAAAGAATACGTAAGCAGGAAATATATTGATGTCGTACTCTTTGGCAAAACTGGACTTCCTACTTGCATCGATAGATACAGGTATGTAATCGGCTTCTATTTCATGTACAATAGTACTATCCATGAATGTCGTCTCGAACATTTTTTGACTTGCAATGGACCAATCGGTATAGACAAATACAAATATTGGTTTGTTCTCTAATCGGGCTGTACGTTTAGCTTTAGTAAATGATCGAGAGAAGTTTACACCATTATTCTGTGCAACAATGGCGTTACATAATAGGCATAGGACGATGCATAATATTGGGCAAAATCTATGTGACTTGGTATTCAAAATGGCTTACTTGGTATTCTAATCTAACTCCAATGTAATTAAAAAATATGCCTTATCATACCATTTTATAATAGAAGGTGTTATAATAAATATTAGATGGCAATGCTTTTGGTCTGGGTATTAAAGGAAATCAACTTAATGAAGAGTCTTGTATATGTTCTACGAGTTACGTAATCCACTATAAATTATGCTGCAAATATACCCGCCACTAAAGGTCTCTTTTACAGGTAAACTGAAACATTTTTCAATGTAGAAAGATCTATCCTCCAGAGTACATTAAGAATGAATCCATCCATGTCTTATAGGCATTATTGATGGTATGCTCTTCGGTCTGGATGTATGGAATTTCGTACGGATGTTCTTTATTGATATATTTAATTACAGATTTGGTATTGTTCCGACTTGTCTTCACATACAGCCCATATTCTTGTTCTTGACAGAATTCACCTTTCCATATATATTGGCTTGTAAGTGGCACTATGTGGGTACAGGCTATGAGATTCATTTCCAGAAGTTCTTTGCCTATCCGTAGAGCCGTATCTTCGTTGGGTAGGGTTGTGTAGATGACTGATATCATAATGCAAGTATTTGCGCCATTGTAATCATATTTTCATCTGGTAACTTTTTGTTATTAATCGCTTCCGCAAATGGGGTGTACACGACTTTTTTATCTACGATTCCTATAGCTACATTAGATTGTCCCTCTATTAATGCATTGACAGCATGATAGCCTAATCTGCTGGAGAGTATTCTGTCTGCAGCAGTTGGTGATCCACCTCTTTGGAGGTGACCTATGACAGCATTTCTGATATCGATGTCCTCACCTAATTTTTCTTTTACAAGCTTTGAGAGCTCTTGGGCACCTCCGGATGTGTTTCCTTCGGCTACTATCACAAGGTTAAAGAGTTTGTTTCGTCTGTTAGACTTCTCGAGTAGCTCTGTGAATTCCTCTAATGAGTTTTCTTGTTCTGGTAGAAATATGTAAGATGACCCAGACCCTATACCAGTATATAAGGCAATGTATCCACTGTGCCTACCCATGACCTCTATAAAGAATAATCGTGAGTGAGAATCTGCAGTGTCTCTGATTTTATCCACGGCCTCTACAGCAGTATTGATAGCTGTGTCAAAACCGATAGTATAGTCTGTCCCGAATATATCATTATCTATAGTGCCAGGAAGTCCTACGACCTTAATAGGATGTTCTTCTGATAACTTCATGGCACCAGTGTAAGTACCATCGCCACCTATCACGACAAGCCCATCTATCTCAAATGCTTCCATAAATGCAAAAGCCTCTTTTCTACCTTGCTTGGTTTTGAAATTTTCGCTTCTTGCTGTCTTGAGTATAGTACCACCTTTATGGATGATATTAGCGACATCAGATTTCGATAGCTGCTTGACATCTCCTTTTATAAGTCCTTCATAGCCTTTGTTTATTCCGTAGACTTTTATATTGTGGTATATAGCCGTTCTCACTACAGCTCTTATCGCTGCATTCATACCCGGTGCATCTCCTCCTGAACTTAATACTGCTATACGTTTCATTATCCTTTTTAATTATGTATTTATATGATGTTTGATCAATCCACTCATAGGGTTTTTTATTATTTGCCCTACGCGACCACCTATTGCTTCTATGGATTCTTTAAGTTCTTTTTGGAATACATAGGCGATAGAACCTACAAAGTTAATCTTATAATCCCTATAGTTGTCTATTTTCTTGATGTGATTTAGGGTATAGGTATTAAAATTCTCTCTCAGGATGTCTGCTTTAAGATCATCAGAGCATACATTCAGAAAAGAACTCATTGAGGCAATATAGTAATTAGGTCTTGGGTGACTATATATCATATTGATAAGATCTTCTCCGGTATTTAGATATTGAGATCGGAACTTCTCCATATCTTCCTCAGGCATCAGAGCTCTCAAGTAATTTTTGGATATTAATCTACCGATATTATATCCTGAACCTTCTTCTTCTATGAGGTACCCCAGTGATTTTATAGATTGAGTGATATTTCTACCATCATACAGTACTGTATTGACTCCTGTCCCGAGTATGGATACTATGCTCGATTGATCATAGGAGGTAGAGATACAGGCCGCTTCTATATCTGATAGTATTGTAGTTTTTACTTTTGGGAATGCTTTATAGAAGGCCAATTGTATCTTGTCAGTAGCGATCTCGTTAGATACGCCAGATCCGTAATAATATATTTCAGTTATGTGACTTTTGTGATGACTTTCATAGTTAGCTATAGTATCAGTAGACTCTGGGATTGCAATAGGATTGATACCCGGTAGTTCGATCTTTTCTATCACTTTATCGTCTAAGATAACCCACTCAGAATGGCTTGATCCACTGTCTACTATAAGTTTCATTAGGAGAAGGTTTGATTATATTTTTATAAATAGAAAATGTACAGGTGTCTCGGTAAAAAACTTTTAAATTCGCCACCACAAAGTAAAGATAATCAATATGAAAAATATAGCAGTAATAGGAGCAGGGACGATGGGTAATGGTATCGCTCACGTATTTGCGATGAAAGACTATCAGGTCCACTTAGTCGATATATCGGCTGATAGACTCACGGCTGCATTAGCTAATATCGAGAAGAATCTTGATAGAATGGTAGCTAAAGAAAAAATAACTGCTGCTCAGAAATTATCTACACTTAACAATATCACGACGACCACTGATATGACTAAGGGCGTATCTCATGCGGATCTTGTTGTAGAAGCTGCCACCGAGAACATAGACCTTAAGTTGAAAATCTTTAAGCAATTAGATGAAGCCACTTCTGACGATTGTATTTTGGCTTCTAATACCTCATCTATCTCTATTACAAAAATTGCAAGTGTCACTTCTAAACCCGAGAAGGTCATAGGTATGCATTTTATGAATCCTGTACCTGTTATGAAACTGGTAGAGGTTATACGAGGATATCAGACAAGCGATGAAGTCACTAAGCTCATATTAGAGATGTCCTCCGGATTAGGTAAGATACCAGTAGAAGTCAATGATTATCCCGGCTTTGTAGCTAATAGGATATTAATGCCTATGATCAATGAAGCAATATATACACTATATGAAAATGTAGCTGGCGTAGAAGAAATAGACACAGTCATGAAGTTAGGAATGGCTCATCCTATGGGCCCATTACAGTTAGCTGACTTTATAGGATTAGATGTCTGTTTAGCTATTCTACATGTATTAAGAGACGGATTCGGTAATCCCAAATATGCCCCTTGTCCATTATTAGTTAATATGGTAACTGCAGGTAAGTTAGGCAGAAAGTCAATGGAAGGATTCTATAAGTATACGAAGGGCTCTAAGGAC